>CAYUPT010000125.1:0-9052 GCA_964446725.1 uncultured Bradymonadales bacterium
GACCGAATCCGAGCCCTGGGATATCGACGACGGACCGCGCAGAGCGGCGATCAACAACTTCGGCTTCGGCGGCAACAATGCCCACATCATCGTCGAGGAATTTCAGGACGACAACCGCTCGATTCCCGTCGATATCGAGGTCCGGCAGCCCGAACCAAAAGAAATTGCCGTCGTCGATATCAGCGTCATCGCCGCCGACGGCGACGACCGCCGCGATTTTGCGCACTCGCTTCTGTACGACGAGCCGGCGCTTCGAGACGGCGACAACGGCAAAGAGGGACGCGCCGATGAGATCGAACTCGATATCGGCGAGGTCCGCTTCCCGCCGCTGGACCTAAAAAAGGCGATCCCCCAGCAGTTGATGATCCTGGAGAGCACCCTCCAGCTTCAGGATACCATCGACGGCCTGCCCACGGATTCCACGGGCATTATGCTCGGCATGCAGTGCGACGCCGAAATCTGTCGGTATCTCGTGCGCTGGCGGCTTCAAAATGAATTGGTCGACGGCGATGAAGATCACCGCGACGGCCTTATTCAAGCCTTGGATGCCGCCGGCGTCCTGGGCTCGATGCCCAATCTGGTGACCAATCGCCTCAACAGTCAATTCGACCTCGCCGGCGCCAGTCTCACGCTCTCCGGCGAGGAGTTGTCGGGCATGCTGGCCCTGGAATTGGCCGCGGAGTCGCTTCGCAAGGGCGAATTGGACGCCGCCGTCGTCGGCGCCGTCGACCTCAGTTGCGAGCCCGTCCACCGCGCCGCCGCCCGTGCCGTGCTCGACGACGACCGCCAGATTCCCGGCGATGCCGCCGTATCGCTGGTCCTAAAGCGCGTCGACGACGCCCGCCAAGACGGCGACGATATCCACGCCGTATTGCCGGCCGACGCCGAAAGCGATGATGGCGACGACGACGGCAGTTGCTGGGAAGTACCGGATCTGACGGAGACCTTCGGCCACGCCCACGCCGCCTCCGGGTTGCTGCAGGTGGCGTCGGCCGTCGAGGCCAGCTCGCGCCGCGCCCAACCCGCCAGAGGCGACCAGCCGCCGATGCCCTGGCTTCCCGACCGAGGCCGGCGCCGGGCGAGAATCGAGATGGACACTGTCACCGGCGACGCATTGTCGACGACCGTTGAGACCGTTGCCGGCCGATCGCCCAACGCCTTCGTCGAGGGCGAGCCGCCGCGCTTTGACCTCTTTGCCGGCGCCGACATCGACGAACTTCGACGAAGCGTCAAAAGCGGTCAATTCGGCGACGACGGCGACGTGCGCCTGGCGATTTCGTGGACCGACGAGGAGACGCGAACACTGCGGCGAAAACAGGCGCTCGAGGCCCTCGACCACATCGACGAACCCGTCTCGTATGCCAAAATCGGCCGCGGCATCTACCTCGGCAGCGGCGACATCGAAGGCGAGACCTCCTTCGTCTTTACCGGACCCGCCGGCTCCTACCAGGGAATGGGCCGAGAATTGGTACTGGCACTGCCGGAGCTCGCCGACGGATTTGCCGAGCGCTGTCACGCCGTCGACCGCGCCGCCGGCTGGATTTATGACGAGCCGAGTGACGAAAATCCGGGGCCCGGAAAGAAATTATGGGGCGCCTCGTTTCTGTGTCAGGTGCACGCCCAGCTTACGCGCGACATCCTCGGTATCGACCCCGAGGCGGCGATTGGCTTTTGCGCCGGTGAGACCAACGCTCTATTCGCCATGGGGGCCTGGAATGACTTCGACGGCCTCTACGAAGACCTGGAAGACGAGGGCATCTTCGATCGGCGACTCGGCGGGCAGTTTCACACCGTCGGTGAAGCCTTTGACGTCGGCGAAGACGAGGCGCAGTGGCAGACCTGGCGGCTTTTGGCGCCCCTCGATGTGGTAGAACCCATCGTCGACAACCAGGAGCGCTGCTACGTGACCATCGTCAATGCTCCCGGCGACCTGGTCATCGGTGGCATGCCCGACGCCTGCGCCCGGGTCATCGAAGAGGTCGGCAAGAAACGAGCCCGGCCGCTGGGCTACAATATCGCCATGCACTGTCCGGCCACCAGCCCCATCGAGGAGCTGTGGCACGACATGCATCACCGACCGACGGAGCCCGTCGAGGGCGTCCGTTTTTACACCCACGCCACACTTGACCACTACGAAGTCGATGCCGACAAGATCGCCGACGCACTGGTCGGACAGGCCCTGGGCCGCGTCGACTTTCCGAAATTGATCAACAAGGCCTGGGACGACGGCGTCCGCGTCTTTATCGAACACGGACCGCGCTCCGGGTGCACCCGCTGGATTCGCAAGATTCTGGGCGACCGCGACCACGTCGCCGTATCCCTCGATCGCACCGGCAAGAGCTCGCTGGAGCGCGTCGTCGATACCACCGCCCGGCTGTGGACCGCCGGTGTCGACGTCGATTACACCAATCTTACGGAGCGACTCGACGCCGCCGAGTCATTGGTCGGCGAGCGTCCGATCGAAGACGATGACACCGGGACGAGCCTTGCCTTTCCGGCCCATCTTCCGCCGGTAAAACTGCCGAGCAAAGTCAGTGACGAACCGACGACAGAGGATAAACGACAGCGACAGCGAGGAGACGTCGACCAAAACGGCGTCCCCGGAGGAGCACAACTGCCGCTGTCGCCGGTCCTTCCGTCGGTCTCGGCGCCGGTTCCAGCGACAGAGCCGCCGGCTACCGAGACGCCACAGGATGCGCCGACGCCGCAGACCGAACGGCCGGCGGCGTCCAAATCGGCGCCCGAGCACCGAGCTGCACCGAAAGCGCAGAATCACTCGCAGCCGAATCATCGACAGCCGGCGAGAGCGCAGCAATCGCAACCGCAGCAACAGCAACAGCGAGCACAGTCCCGAAACCATCGACAATCACAGGGCGAGCCGGTGACCGCCGGCGGCCAACTCGCGCAGCTTCACGACGAATTTCTGCAGCAGCGCGCCGATCTGCACCGCCAGTTTCTGGAGCGCCAAAACGAGCGCGCCCAGTGGTTTCTCGAGATGCACCGCCGGGGCGTGGAGCCCCAGCAATTGTCGCAGATGGCCGACGTACCAGTCTCGGAGTTAACCGAGGTCGAAACACCGCGCCAACAGGCGCCGCAGCCTCCGGTGCGTTCCGGATCGACGGCGACGACACCGGCACCACAGTCGCCGTCCCCAGAGTCGGCCGCACCTGCCGAGCCGCCCACAACGCCGCAGACTCCGGACGTCCTATTTGATCGCGACGATCTGCTGGTCCACGCCGGCGGACGGATCTCCGAGATCTTCGGACCCATGTTCGAGGAGCAAGACCACTACCCGCGTCAGACCCGAATGCCCGAACCGCCGCTTCTTTTGGTCGACCGGGTCACCGGATTGGACGCCACCAAAGGGGCCATGGAGAATACGGGCGCCATCTGGACCGAGACCGATGTGCGCGCCGATGCCGACCACCTGCATCTGCACCGCGGTCACATGCCCGTCGGATTGACCGTCGAAGCCGGTCAGGCCGACCTGATGCTCATCTCCTGGATGGGGGCCAACTTCGAAAGCCAGGGCGAGCGCGTCTACCGGCTTCTGGGCTGTGAATTGACCTTCCACGGAGAACTCCCGAAACCGGGAGAGACCCTGGAATTCGAAATTCACATCGACGCTCACGCACGCCAGGGCGACGTCCACATCTTCTTTTTCCACTACGATTGTCTCGTCGACGGCGAGCCTCGCCTGACGATGCGAAACGGTCAGGCCGGCTTCTTTACCGACCGGGAATTGGCGGAATCGGAAGGTGTGCTGTGGACGCCGGATGATATCGATGCCTCCATCGACGAAACCGAGCCCTTCGATCCGCCGGTAACACCGCGCAAGTCGAGCTTTTCGGGCGCCGAATTACGAGCCTTTTCCGAAGATCGCCCCTACGACTGCTTCGGCGATGGCTTCGAGCGGCTGGCGGCCCATACGGAGACGCCCAAAATCCAGGGCGACGAGATGCTGTTTTTGGACCGCGTCGAGGTCTTCGAGCCCGACGGCGGACCGCACCAACGCGGATACCTTCGGGCCACGCAGGATATCTCGGCGGATGACTGGTTTTTCAGCGGGCACTTCAAAAACGACCCGTGCATGCCGGGAACGCTGATGCTCCAGGCCTGCACGCAGGCCATGGCATTTTATATGGCCGGACTGGGACTGACCCTCGATCGCGACGGCTGGCGCTTTGAGCCGGTCTCCAATGAATCCTGTGCCATGCGCTGCCGCGGTCAGGTGACACCGGACTCCGACCAGATCGTCTACGAATTGTACGTCCGAGAAGTCGTCGACGGCCCGCAGCCAAAGCTGTACGCCGACCTTCTGTGTACCGTCGACGGACTCAAGGCCTTTCACTGCGAGCGGCTGGCCCTGGAGCTGGTCCCGGACTGGCCGCTGACGCGCCATCCGGAGTGGATCGACGACGCCGTCGACAGCAACGTCGATGAAGATCGCGCTGTGGCCACCATCGACGGCTTTGCCTACGACCAGGCGTCGGTGTTGGCCTGTTGTCTGGGCCGTCCATCCGACGCCTTCGGGCCGATGTACCGGCCCTTTGACGGGCCGCGGCGGGCGCCTCGACTCCCCAATCCGCCCTATCTCTTTATCTCGCGGATCGCCGATATCGACAGCGAGCCGGGTGCCATGGAGCAGGGCGCAACGGTGGTCGCCGAATACGACGTCCCCGACGACGCCTGGTATTTTGACGACGACAATACGGGCAGTATGCCCTTCGGGGCCCTGATGGAAGTCGGCCTCCAGCCCTGCGGCTGGCTGGCGAGCTTCGTCGGCTGTGCTCTCAGTGCCGACCGGGAACTCTTTTTCCGGAACCTCGACGGCACGGGTACCGTCTACGGCGAAGTCACTCCCCGGACCCGGATACTGCGCACTGAGACCACATTGACCCGTCTCAGCCGCTCCGGTGGCATGATCATCGTCGGCTTTGAGGTCGACGTCTTCGCTGACGGCCAAAGCGACGCCGACCGGGTATTTTCGATGGACACCGTCTTCGGATTTTTCCCCGAAGAGGCTTTGGCCAGCCAGGACGGTTTGGCGACGCCCGACGAACAGCGAGCGCGACTCGACGAGCCGGGCGAACTGGCGCTGAGCGCTGACATTCCGGGGCTTGCCGACTCGCTTAAAATGTTCGATCGCGTCACCGGATGGTGGCCCGACGGCGGCCAGGCCGGACTCGGCAGAGTGCGCACAGAACAGGACGTCGACCCCAGAGCCTGGTATTTTAATTCCCACTTCTTTCAGGACCCCGTCCAGCCCGGATCGCTGGGAGTGGAGGGCATGCTCCAGCTCCTCAAGCGCGTCATGCTCGCCAAAGGCATGGAACAGGGCGTCGACAACCCGCGCTTTGTCCCCATTGCTACAGAGCGGGAGACGAGTTGGAAGTACCGCGGTCAGGTCGTTCCCGAAAACGACGTGGTCAAACTCGATCTGGAGATCACTGAGCGTTCGGAGCCGGGAGCCGAAGAACCCTATGCGGTGGCCACCGCCTCGTTGTGGGTCGACGGCGCCCGGATCTACGAAGTCGAGGGACTGGGCATGGCCATCGCCGGCGGCGCCGACGGCGACCACCGGATCCCGCAGCGGGATGAGACGATCACAACCAGTCTCGACCCCGATATCGACACCTGGCTCAAGGACCACCGACCCACATATACCCGTCCGGCGCTGCCGATGATGAGTGTCGCCGACTACCTCGCTCAGGCGGCGGCCGAACAACGGGAGGGCGCCGTCGTCGAACTCGGCGACGTCCACATGATGGGCTGGGCCGTCATCGACGGTCCCACCGAAATTTCGGCTCTCGTCCGAGACTCCGATCGAGGCGACAGTTGGTGCGAAGTCGAGCTGTCGACGCCCGAAAAACGGGTTGCCATCGGCCAGGTCCGTCTGTCGGAGCGGTGGGACAACGCCCCGGAGGCACTGGCGACCATCGACAATGCCGAGCCCCTGGCCGACCCCTATGAATCGGGCGCTGTATTTCACGGCCCGGCCTTTCAACTCCTCACATCGGGGCGCGAGGGCGAAGCCGGTTCCAGTGGTATCCTCGACGCCGGAATGGACGACGTTCCCGTCGGGCAGATCCATCCGGCGCTTTTGGACGCCGCACTCCACATTATACCCCACGATGATCTGAGCCGATGGTGCACCGATGTCGACGCCGACACCGTGGCCTATCCGCATCGCATCGACCATCTGACGGTCCACGGCCCGACGCCGACTTCCGGCGATATCCGCGTCGAGACGCGCTTTGCCGGATTTGCCGACAGCGAGCGCTTCCCCGTATTTCACATCCAATTTCTCGACGGCGATACCGTCTGGGTCGATCTCCAACTGGTGGAAGCCCTATTTCCCAAGGGCCGTATCGCCCAGGGCGATCCCGACAGGCGCCGCGCCTTTTTGCGCGACCGTCAATACGTCGACGGCTTCGGAGTCAGTCACTTCGATGGCGACACCACCCGGCTGTCGGTCCGTGAATTTCGCAACAACGACTGGTTTGAGGGGACCATCGCCGCCATCTACGGTCTCGATACCGAACTCGATCTCGTCGAACAGACCAGACAGGTGGCCATCAAAGACCACGTGGCGCGGCACCTCGAAGTTCACCCCTCTCGGATCGACGTCGACTCCGGCGCGGACCGCGCCCGTTGTGATGCCCGCGGAGAACCCATCGACGTCGACGTGAAGTCGCCGACACCCATGGAATTCGCCGTCACCTCGAGAACGGCGTAGGTGCCCACGGCAGGTCGATGCCGTCGGGGGACGATGTCACTGGAATTGTGCATCTCGTCACACAGATAGAGGCGGTGGTCGAATATCCGACACATTGCAACAAATAGATAATCGATCGCCTGATCGGTCCAGGGGCCTGACATCGTTGTAGAATTCGATATCATCATCGGGCGGACTGAACCCGGAGTCGAATGTCATCGCTCGACAGCCCCATTTTCGTTCTCGAGGATATACCGTAGATGTACCGAACGATTGCGTCATTACTGGTTGTTGGGCTGTGTATATCCATCGGCTGTGCCAAGCCCCAGACCGTCGATCGCCCGACGGGAACACCGCGCATCGATACCGGCACAGATCCCATCGACCCGCTAATTGCCCACGGGGCGCTGGTTCTGAAATTCGATCTCGATGAGTCCGGTGAGATCGATGACGTATTGCAACGAGTTGCCGGCGAGGGGGCGGACACCATGTTTTCCGATTACGCCCCGCTGGCAGCGCTGCTCGATGAACCGCGACAATTTGAGGCCCTGGATCGCCAGCCGCCGCTCTACTTTGCACTGACAGCGCGCGGAAACCCTCAATTTGTCAACGCCCTGGAAATGTCGACCATATTGCCCATCGAGGAGGACCCGCAGTGGCTGCATTCTCGTCTGGTGGTCGATGCGTTGCCCGATGAGACCGACGAACTCGCCGGCGAGCTTCGAGAGACGCTCGACAGCGATGACGATGCCTCCAATTGGGTGTTTCGCACCGATGGCGACCGGGTGATTGCCGACCACCTGCTGGCGCTCAGTCCCGGGACCGGTGCCGATCCACAGCCGGCCCTGGAGAGACTCAGTGGCCGGGCACAACTCGGCAGTCGCAGGGCTTCGGCGGCCCGGGCCCGCTTTGCTCGCTCTCGCTCCTCGACGGCGATGTATATCGATTACCGGCGAATGGGAACGCTGCTGTCGATTCTGCAGGCCGGTCCGCGCCGTCAGGATATGGCCGACGAATTCAACGCTTCCGGCGGTGCAGAGGGGCTGCCCCTGTTGGCTCGATGGGTCTCGACGAGTAACGCGGCGGCCGACACCTTTGGATGGTTGAATCGACGCCGGGCGGACTACGCCGACATCACGGTGGAGCCATCCGTCCGCGATGATCGCTTTGCGGCTCGTCTGACGACAACCCGTACCGACACCGGCGCCGCATCCCGGAATTCCTCGACCGAGCGCGGCACACCGGTCGCCGATCATCCCGACACGGACAGAGTGTTTCGTCTGGAGGCCACCGCCAGCGGTGAGACCCGCGCGAATCGACGTGCCGAACGCTGGCTCGCGGACACCGATAGTGTCGACGATGTCCAACAGTGGATTGAGCGCTACACCGATCCAAGCCCCTGGTTGCTGTTGAGCCGGCCGGCAGCGGGACTGTCGGGCCTACTCGGCTTTCACCAATGGACCGATGACATCCGAAGCGTTCGCCTCTCCGTCTACGAAGACGACAGCGAGGAGTATCGACTGTTGTTGAGTGCCGCCGTCGACGGGTCGTCGACATCGCTGAGTCGGCTGCGACGGGTTATCGAGCGCACACTTGATGGAGGCTTTGAGTGGCAACTCGACGAGCGAGACGGCCGGTTATTGCTGCGGGCCGCCTCGGGAGGACAACTCGAGGAGTTGTTGCCCGGTGACGGTTCCCGATCGGTACCCGAGGATTTTTCGGTCCGCGGGCGCGCCGGGACCATGGAACACTGGCGTCAACAAAGCGGTATCGACGCCTTCTACGGTATTCCCCTCGAATTATCGTCGCTACTGGAGGAGGACTTCCAGTTCCACACGACTCATCGCGATGCCTACGCCGAAGCCGTCGTTGGAAACAGCGTTCCCGCCGATAGAAGGGCCGATCGCCTCCCCGATGCACCGGTTCGAACGTCCGACTCCTTTCCGAGTTGTGCTCTCGACGTCAGTACCATGATAGACCGCCTCGTCGATGACTTTCAGCAGACGTCGCCGGCGACACCGAATCGCTCCCAGGTCCTGTTGAGACGGGCGGTTCCGATTATCGACCGTGCCGGGCAATGCGAACGCGATTATCCTCAGACCCCTCGCTTCTCCCGTGTATTGGGTCGAAATCTGTGGTCACTCGGTATTCGCGAGGAGGGAGCCGGACGACTCGACCGGGCCGCCGAGTTCTATCAGCAGGGATGTGACCTTGAGGAGCCCCTTTCCTGTCGCTATCTCCAGCGGATCCGGCGGGCCGCCGGCATCGATATACCGAGGTCGACCTATGACCTTCGAAGTGGGCGGAGTTCGACGAGGTTTTCGGGGTTTGTCG
>CAYUPT010000126.1:0-9041 GCA_964446725.1 uncultured Bradymonadales bacterium
CAGGCTCGCACCACGATCGACAAGATCCTCGACGACGACTACGACGTGGTCTTTACCGGCGGTGGCGACGGCACCATCGTCTATCTGATCAACGCCATCGAAGACCGCATCCGGGCCGGCGACATCGACCGCGACGACGCCCCGCCCGTCGGCGTGTTGCGACTGGGCACGGGCAACGCCATTGCCACCTATCTCAATTCCAATCCCCTCATCGAGGATCTGGCCGCGCTCCACGCCGGAACGCCGCTTAAGATCCACCGCATCAACCTCATCGAAGACGGCGAACACCGCTTTCCCTTCGGAGGATTCGGCTGGGATGCCGACATCCTCAACGACTACGACCGCTTCAAAAAGAAGGTCCACGGCACGGCCCTGGAGCGACTGGCCACCGGGCTGCACGGCTACGGCGTATCGGTGGCGACCAAAACCCTTCCCAAAGCACTGCTCGGCGATGCCCGAGAGGTCACACTGACCAACCGCGGCCCCCGGGCCTATGAACTCGACGAGGACGGCCAGATCGTCGGCGAACGGGGACCCGGCGACGTGCTGTATCGCGGCCCTCTTAAAATCACCAGTCCCGCCACCATTCCCTACTGGGGATTTGGCATTCGGATGTTTCCGTTCTGCAATATGCGACCCGATTTCTTCGAGCTTCGCTACTACACCGGCTCTGCCGCTCAGGTCGTGGCCAACCTCAAGGGCTTTTGGAATGGGAAGATGCCGTCATCGCTGATCGGCGACTGGCTCGTCTCGGAGGTCCACGTCGAAATCGCCGACGGCGAGATGTCCTACCAGGTCGCCGGCGACGCCGCCGGGATGCGCAGCGATGTCGTCTGGCGACTGGCCGACCATCGAGTGCCCCTGGCGGTGCCGATGAAGTGACTTGGCGCCCTCTGCCCTGACGCTACAGCAACTGGCCCAGAAGCAGCGATGCGAGACCGAAGTATATCAACAGGGCGGTCACATCCTTGACCGTTGTGATCAGCGGGTCCGAAGCCGCCGCCGGATCAAATCCCAGTTTGTGGATAATCCAGGGAATTACATAGCCGATAACAGCGGCGATCACGCAGACACTGACCAGTCCAATAAAGACGACCAGCGCCAACTCCGGAGCGTATTCCTCCCCGCGCCATACGCCCTGCCACAAATACGCCCCCCCGCCGCCGATTCCTCCGATAAAAAGCCCGATAAATAGCCCGACCAATCCCTCGCGACCGAAGTGGCGCATCGCATTCTTGTCGTCGATCTGTCCGACGGCCAATCCGCGCACAAAGATCGTCGACGCCTGCGTCCCCACATTGCCGCCCATATCCATGATGACGGGCACGAAAAATGCCAGGGCCACCACCGCCTCCAGCGTCGCCTCGTAGACCTCGATGACCCCACCGGCCATCATCCCGCCGGCCAGTGCCACCAGAAGCCAGGGCAGGCGAATCCGCAGGATATTGGCGATCGACGAGTCCAGAATGGCCGAACTTCGCGATATCTGCTCGTCGGAAAACGAGAAACCGGCGCTCTTAAAGATGTCCTCCGTCGCCTCTTCGGTCGTCACATCCAAAACGTCGTCGTGGGTGATAACCCCGATGATCCGTCCCAGATCGTCGACGACGGGAAGCGCCAGAATATCGTAGCGCTCGATTTTCTGGGCCGCCTCCTCCTGATCGACATCGATGCGCGTCGTCACCGGCTCGGTGCGCATCAATGACTCGATACTCTTG
Source organism: uncultured Bradymonadales bacterium (assembly GCA_964446725.1). Taxonomy (GTDB): domain Bacteria; phylum Myxococcota_A; class Bradymonadia; order Bradymonadales; family Bradymonadaceae; genus SLJM01. Next base: position 1,719 of record CAYUPT010000126.1, read on the forward strand.
TCCTTGTCCGCCGACAGCAATTCGCGAAGTGAGACCACGCCGCGAAGATGCCCCTCGTCGGTGACCACATAGGCCACATAGGGCGTCTCGACGTCGTCGGCACTGCTCTCGATAAACGCGATGGCCTCGGCGACACTGAGCGACCCGTCGAGCTTCAAAAACTCGGTGGTCATGATCGCGCCGGCCGACTCCGGCTTGGATTTCAGCAAGGTGCGCAGTGTCGATTGCAGCGTCGGCGCCGCTTCGGCCAGAATTGACTCCCGGCGTCGGGCGCTGAGCAGCTCCAGCAAGTCGACGGCATCGTCACTGGGCATCTCATCGAGAATCGTCGCCACTTCTCCATCCGAGCAGCCCGACAGAACGTCGTCGATCCAATCTTCGGATACAAAGGGCAACACCCAGGCCCGTAATTCCAGTGACATCTCATCGATTAACCCCCGGCGCTTATCGGGCTCCAGCTGGTTTAAGGCGCCGACAATATCCGCCGGATGGTGCTTGCGCAGCAATTCATCACTGATTTCAGTCCCGTTGTCCGTCACCGTATGACGGATCAATTCGATGACCGGTTGGTGTTTTTGAAAGGGCATAGACATTCCTTTCCGGAAACAACTGTAGTGCCGGTATGACGGTGTAGCACCGCTGGTATTTGGGTTAGCTGTCGGTGCCGAAGAGCTGCCACTGGAGGCGGACGCCGGCTTGAAGGCCGAGGGCGACCTCGTCAAACAGGGGCTGCTCGAGACTGGTATCGGAGGCCAGCTGGCCCGGATCGCTGGCATCGGCACCTTCGGTCCATAAGAATGCAGACGCCGTCGACGAGCAACTGAGCACCAACACCGCGATCGCTGCTGCAAGGAGCCGTGATCGTCGGCCAACGTGCTTCCGAGATTTCAACATGGTACACCGCGTATGTTGTGGGGAACGTACAGATTGCTGCTCGACAGCGTCGACCGATCGTTCAGACCGGTCTTAGATAAGCCCGGACGGGCCGAGAAGTCGGCGGGAACGTAGTGGTCTGTCATCAGAGGTGTCAACAGAATATCGCGTCGGGAACCATCATTGTCGCACAGCTGCCCGGCGCGCCCGGTCCCGGTGCCCGTCATTACAGAAAGCGCCCGGCATCGAAGTGACGACCATCGCTCTCCGGGGGAATCAGCGTCCCCAGCGCGTACCCGGAACCGGTGTGGGGATCGTCGAGTCGACCCAGTTGTTGTCCCACCAGGTATTCCCGGCGGGCAATCGGGATAAACAGGCCGTATTCTCCGAGGCCGGCGACCTGACGACGGGTCTTGGCCAGTAGATTCTGCGCCTCGCGGTAGGCATTTCGCGCCACCGCCACATCGGCCCGAAATAGATCGCACAGGATATGCGACGGGTGCAGCGTTCGCTCATCGGTCTCGCGCAACAGCGTCGAGAACATCTCGCCGTCGGCGTCGAAATCGCACATCAACAACTGCACGTAGATAATATGGGCCCGCGCCACCAGTGCCGATTCCCGATCATCGGTCTCATTTCCGTAGTCCACGGCTCTTTGCAGAAACTCAAAACAGGTGTCGGTATCACCGTTGTCGTAGGCCGCATAGGCCCGGCGAATCAACGCGTCGAAGGCGAGGTCGCGATGGCCGACGCGCTCGCCGACCTCGAAGACGTGTTCGTAGTGCTCATCGGCCAATACTGGCCGCTCCGTTGCCAGATACAGATCGCCGAGGTGAAATTGGACGCGCGCCCGCTGAATCGGCTGATTGCGCGTGCTGTAGTGACTCATGGCCTCTACCAGGTGGACTTCGGCCTGTTCGAGATTGTTCAGTGCCGCCAGTGCACGGGCCAGCCCCAGATGTGGCGAGCGCTCCAATTGGAGGTGGCGCGTCGAAAGTCGGGCCAGCGCCCGCGTGTAGTGGTCGCGGGACTCCGCGAATTGACCGGCCGCATAATGGGCCCGGCCCAATTCGTTGAGGCAACTGACGACGCTTCGATGTTCGTTGTGTTCTTCGAAGATCCCCATCGCCTCTTCGAGATGATCGACGGCCTCCAGAAAGCGCGCCTGTCGGGTCAAGACCTCGCCCATATAGCGGTGGATCCGGGCCTGGAGGGGACGGTCCTGGAGCTTCTGAGCGTTGTCCAGCGCCTGCAACAATGTGCCCTCGGCGCGCCTCGGCGCCCCCAGCTGTACCGAACACCGCCCGATCTCGCCCATGGCCGCCACAAAGGGTCTTGCCAGCGACGTCTTCTGATACCGTTGACTGGCCGACTCAAAACACTCCCGGGCGTATTCGTAGCGCTCCTGGGTCATTGCCAGATCGCCGAGCAATTTGTGGGCTCCGGCCATGATGCGGTGGTCGTCGCTCTGGCTTTCTCGAATCGCTCGCTGCAGCGCGTCTTCTGCCGCCCCATGCTCTCCGAGAGCCCCCTGGATTTCACCGATGCGAAGCCAGTCTTTCGGGTACGTCTTCTGGGCCACATCCGGCGGCGGCGAATGCGTCATCAACTCCTCGATCAGCGACTGAAATTGCAGGTAGTACTCCCGGGCCAAATCCAGGTCCTGACTTCCGTAGGCCTCGTCGCCGGAGCGCAGCAAAAGATCGACGGCCCGTCGATACTCCTCTCCTTTGACGGAGTGATGGACGATGCGACGCACATCCTCTCGTCCCGGATCCGGGGCGTAGTCCGACAACAACTCGGCGAGTTCGGCGTGGGCCTCCACCGATTCCGCCTCCTCCTCGAAGGTCTCTCGAAGCGACGCCGCGAACTGGCGATCCGTAAATGCAATCGCCTCGTCGGATAGCGTCACAATCCCAAATCGCTCCGCGTACTCCAAAATGACGCCCATCAGCCGCGTCGTCTCAAAGGGCAACACCCGGTGATAGATAAACTCCCACAGCTCCCGGGAGACGACCCGTTCGTCGAGCTGGGCCAGATAGCCCATCACGGTATCAAAGGCCTCGTAAATTTCGGGATCGGCACTATCAAAATTACCGCTGGTGGCATCCTCGGTGGTAAATAGCTCCAGCCGCTGGGTCGGCCCCGTATCGACGGGCCCTCGGGCCTCGGCACGGTCGGTGTGCCCTTCGATCGATTGCGCGTCGTCTTCGGAGGGCGCCGACTCGTCGCCGTCGTCGACGTCCTGGCCGTCGGCCATCGCCGCCCAGCGCTCCGCCTCGTCATCGACGTCCTGGCCGTCGGCCATCGCCGCCCAGCGCTCCGCCTCGTCGTCGACGCCAAAACTCTCGGGCACCGACGGCGTGATCCCCGAATAGGAGCCGTCGACGGCGGCGTCCGACGAAATTTCGGCGAGTTGCGTCAACTTCTGTTGCTCGTCGTACTCCTCTTCGGCACCGTCTCCGGGCTCGATCAGCCGGAGATGACGGGCGTACGTCGACGGCGCATTGATGATTTCTTCGGCATAGCGCATCAGCCCCGGTCGCCGGACCAACCCGTCGGCGTGGACTGTCGTCACCAGCATCACCGGCGCCGGATGAATCCGCATCTCCCGGATAATGCGCTCCAGAAATGCCAGCGTCATCGGATCCACATTCTCCAGGTCTTCGATCCCCCAGACCAGCGTTCCCCTCTGCGCCGCCCGTCGAAAGGGCTCGATAAGACGCGTAAAGAAGTCGTCGCGACGCGATGCCAGCCGACTCAGCGGGTCGGAGTCGGTATCCAGCGGCTTGAGTTCCGATAGCGTCGGCAGATCGGCGTCCGACAAGATTTCGCCGAGCAGTCGATTGACCTCGCCGATGCCCTGGCCCTGGAGTTCGACGCCCGCCGCCTCCGCCAGGTCAGCCTCCAGACCGGCGTCGATGGTCCGGCCCTCGAGAAATCCCTGACGGTGGACAATTTGAATCCCGGCCTCGCCGCGATGGCGCTTTAGAAACGCCCGCAATAGATTGCTCCGTCCCGTCCCCGGCGCCCCTCGGATGACGACCAGCCGCATCTGCCCCTCATCGCGAACCGTCTCCAACGTCTCTTCCAGTTCCGACAATTCCCACCGATAGACCCGTTCGCTATTCTGGGTCTGCTCGACCGCCCGACTGCCGACGGGCAACTCCAGAAGAGGTCGGTTGTCGCTGTGGTTTTGAAGCCCCGCCGACAATTCACCGGTGTCCATAAACGGCAGAAACTCCTCGCTCATCATGCCCGACAGCAAATCGCCGGCATCGCCGATGCGCTGGAGCGGATCTTTGCGCGTCGCCTCTCGTACCAGGGCCGAAAAGGGCGTCTCCGACCACGGCTCGGGCAACTCCAGCGGCGGCTCGTTGATCTGCTGGAGCATCACATCCATCGGACTGGTCTCGCCGGCGTATTTCGCCTTTCCCGTCAGCATCTCATAGGTCATATGGCCCAGGGCAAAGACGTCGACGGCCGGCGTCAACTCTTCGGCCATCGCCTGTTCGGGCGCCATATACAGCGGCGTCCCAAAGACCGTGCCCTCTTGCGTCAGCGGCGCCAGCGATGTGGCGTCGGCGGCTCCAAAATCCGACAGCGCCTTCGAGACCCCGAAATCCAGAACCTTGACAAATTCCCGGTCGTTTTGCTCGACGAGAAAGATATTTTCCGGCTTTAAATCGCGGTGAATCAACCCGATTCGGTGAGCCTCCGACAGACTCCGGCAGATCTGACTGACGATCGACCACACCCGCTTCGGCTCGATCGGCTCGTGGTATTTCAATTCCTCGCTGAGGTCGTGGCCGACCAGGTACTCCATGGCGATGTAGCACAGACGCTGTTCGGTCTGGCCGTAATCGAATAATGTGATCGTATTGGGGTGAGATAACTGACTGGCAAATAGTGCCTCGCGGCGAAATCGCTCCACGATACTGTCATCGGCCGACGCCGTCGGCTTCAGTACCTTGAGCGCCACAAAGCGATTCATCCCCTCCTGGTGGGCTCGATACACCACCGAAAAGCCCCCACTTCCGATAATTTCGACGATCCGAAACCGACCGGCGACCATATCGCCCGGCGTAAGCTCCGGCAAATCATCGGCCTTGGAAGATGGAATGACCTTCATAGACGGGCGTCCTCATGCCAGGGCCAACAGCCGGTCTTCATCGATAACCTCAGCGATCCAGTTGCGACTCCAAAAAACTCGGTACCCCGAACGCAGACCGCCCGGTGGACAGTCGTCACTTCTTTGCTTCTTCAACGTCTTGCGCGTCATCGCTATCCGACGTCAATTCCTCTTGTTCACCGTCGTCGTCGCCATCCGAAACCGACTCCGGCTCTGGCTTTGAAGATTGCTCCGAGTCACCATCGGCTGGATCGGAATTGTCGGAGTCATCGGATTCGTCGGCGCCGGAATCAAGGCCATCTTCCCCGCTATCGGCCGACGGGTCCCCGTCTTCGACATAGTCGCCCTGATTTTCCCGTTCCTCGAGCCAGGACGGTAGAAACGAGGTATCAAATTGTTCGATGGCCCGTTTGCTTCCGGCAATGATTAAATCATCATCATCGTCGATCTGAAAATTACCGCGGATATCGGTCAGCAACCGATTATTGCGCTCCACTGCAACCACTGTACATCCGGTGACATTGCGGAGATCGATATCGATCAATTCGTAGCCCCCAAAGGCGCTGCCCGGGGTTCGCGTAAATTCAAATTCGGTGCTCGCCGGCAAAAACCCGCCCTGTTCGCCCAGAAGATCGAGCAATTCACTGGCCAAAATCTCGCCGGTGACCGTCGTCAATGATAGCACAAAATCGGCGCCGGCCTGATACAGTGTCGAAATGCTCTCCGACTCATCGGCGCGAGCGATGATCTCGACATCCGGCGCCAGATGTTCGACCAGAATCGACGCATAAATCGTGGGGATGTCGCGGTCCAGTGACAGGACAATGGCGTCCGCATTCTCCAGGTCGACTTCGCGAAGCGTCGCCTCGTCGGTGACATCGCCAATCGTATCGATGGGATTGGGGATATCGGCATCGAGCTGGGGCTCGTCGTCGATTTCGAGTCCGTATTCGCCTTTGTCGAAATTGCGGTCGATAACCGTCGTGTCAATCCCGACCTCTTCCAGCGCCGACCACACCGTCTTGCCCACCGTTCCAAATCCGCCGATCACCACTCGACTGGCCCGCTCCGGCGAACTGGGAATGACGTGAATACCGCTGATATCGGTATCTTCCAGGGTGCCGGAGACGACCAGAATCGCATTTTTGCGAATCGGGGTATCCGGCGCCGGCGAGATCAAGAACTTTCCGCCCACCCAGGCGGCAATGACATTGGCCTGCCGGCCCTTGGTATTAAATAGCGCCGCCTCCGCAAGGGTCTGACCCACCAGGTCACAGCCGTCTTCGATGACCAACTCCGTGACCTCCACGCCGCCTTCGACGCACACCGCATTTCGAAATTTCTGGGCGTAGGACCCCGATGCTCGAATCGCCAGACTCTTGCCAAAGGACTCGCGGGCTCGAATGACCCGATCGGCACCGGCGTATTCGTGATGATCGGCGACGCGCCGGTCGCGCACCACGCTCAACACCGGCAATTCTTCGTCGATCAACTTCGCAGCCAGGACCACCGACGGATTCGTCTCGTCATCGACATCGGCCACCAGCGCCTCCGCGTACTCCGCATTGGCCGCCCGCAACGTCTCCACACTTTCTGGATTTCCCACCATCGCCGCCACGCCCCGACTCAATAACTCCCGGGCCAATTCCTCATCGGGCTCAATATACAAAAACGGAATGTCGACATTCTTTTCTTCCGCGTAGTGCTCCAATTCCTGGCGCACCACTTCGTCCTTCTCCGAGTAACCACAGACGATAATGTGATTTTTGAGGTCACTGGAAGTCGGGGCCTCGCGCTGAAAAATCTCTCGAATCAGAGGCATCCCAAAGATCGGTATCGCCAGAAATACGAGCAATACTCCCGACAGATTCATCACAATCACAAACGCATTGCCGGCCTGTGATTCCCAGGGCGCATGCCCCCCGAATCCGGCTGTCGTCAGCGACTCAATAACCACCTGAACAGCCTGAAGATAGGGAACGCTTCGCCCCTCAAAGTTGACCATCACCCACTGGTATAACAGGGCGTAGCCCGCAATCAGAACCACCACTGCGGAAGCGGCAACGGCAATACGCCGCGGCCAATCCGGTGACTTCTCTGAACTCTTTAAGAGTCTACTTCTCATGGGGATTTCCGTCTGGAATTCAATGCACAGCCAATGCTGCGCCACAACCACTGGTTGACGATACACGGAAGTTCGGCTCATGGCGTTATAGTCATTTCTTGCATTCCGTAAAACAACCGCCGTCTGAGCGGGGGGTTGGTTTGCGGCGTTATTCCCCCACGCTCCCTCGCTATCGCTTCGGGTCGCATGGGGC
>CAYUPT010000127.1:0-9015 GCA_964446725.1 uncultured Bradymonadales bacterium
AGATCCGTCGGGCCCTCAAGGTCTTGAGTCGCCGCACCAAAAATAACCCGGTGCTCATCGGCGAGCCCGGCGTCGGGAAAACGGCGATCGTCGAGGGCATTGCCCAGCGCATCGCCTCCGGCGACGTCCCCGAAAGTCTGCTCGAAAAGCGCGTGATGGGCCTCGATTTGGGGTCGCTGATTGCGGGCTCGAAATTCCGCGGCGAATTCGAGGACCGGCTCAAGGCGGTGCTCAAAGAGATCAAGGAGGCCAAAGGCGAGATCGTGTTGTTTATCGACGAACTCCACACCCTGGTCGGCGCCGGGGCCAGCGAGGGGGCGATGGATGCCTCCAATATGCTCAAGCCTGCGCTCGCCCGCGGCGAGTTGCGCTGCATCGGCGCTACCACAACCGCCGAGTACCGGGAGCATATCGAGGAAGATCGGGCCCTGGAGCGGCGATTCCAGCCCATCCAGATCGACGAGCCCACCGTCGAAGATACGGTCACCATTTTGCGGGGCCTCAAAGAGCGCTACGAAGTCCACCACGGCATCCGCATCTCCGATGCCGCACTTCTGGCGGCGGCCAAGCTCAGTGATCGCTATGTCTCGGAGCGTTTTTTGCCCGACAAGGCCATCGATCTGATCGACGAGGCGGCGGCCGGTGTCAAAATGGAACTCGAGAGTCTGCCCACCGAGATCGACCAGATCGAGCGCGAGATCACGTCGCTCGAAATCGAGCGTCAGGCCCTCAAAAAAGAATCGGACGACATCAGCCAGAAGCGCTTGGAGGAAGTCGACGAGCAGATCGCCGACCTCCGAGAGGAAGCCAGTGGCATGAAGGCCAACTGGCAGCGCGAAAAGGAAGTCATCCAAAAGCAGCGCCAGCTCAAAGAGCGCATCGAAAATCTGCGCATCAAATACGAGCAGGCCGAACGGGGCGGTGATCTCGATGACGCCGCCGAAATTCGCTTCGGGATTTTGCCGGAAGCCGAAAAGGAGCTCGAACAGGTCGAGCAGGAGCTCAACGAACTCCAGCAGACCGGCAGCTATCTTCGCGAGGAGGTCAGCGACGAAGATATCGCCGATATCATCTCGCGGTGGACCGGCATCCCGGTTAACAAGATGCTGGAGAGCGAACAGAAAAAGCTGCTCAAAATGGAAGATCGCCTCCACCAGCGCGTCGTCGGCCAAGACGAGGCCGTCTCGGCGGTCAGCAACGCCGTCCGCAGGGCTCGAAGCGGCCTTCAGGACCCTCAGCGCCCAATCGGTTCCTTTATCTTTCTCGGTCCCACCGGTGTCGGCAAGACGGAGCTGGCGCGCTCACTGGCCGAATTTTTATTCGACGACGAACAAAATATGGTGCGCCTCGATATGTCGGAATATATGGAGCGCCACGCCGTCGCCCGGCTCATCGGGGCGCCTCCCGGCTATGTGGGCTACGACAAGGGCGGCTATCTGACGGAGCACGTCCGTCGACAGCCCTATACGGTGGTCCTCTTCGACGAGATCGAAAAAGCTCATAGCGATGTCTTCAATATCCTCCTTCAGATCCTCGACGAAGGTCGGTTGACCGACGGCAAGGGGCGGACCGTCGATTTCACCAATACGGTCATTATCATGACCTCCAATGTCGGAAGTGAGCACATCCAGAACTTCGGACAAGACGACCCCGACAAGGCCGATCAACTGGTTCAGGAGGCGCTGCGCGGCACCTTTAAGCCCGAATTCTTAAACCGGATCGACGATATCATTCGCTTCGATGCGCTGACCCGCGAGCAAATGGACGATATTGTCGAAATCCAACTTCGCGACCTGCGTGAGTTGCTCGGAGAGCGCGGCTTCGACATCGAGCTCAACCCGGAGGCCAAGACGTTTTTGGCCGATCGCGGCTACGACCCGGCCTTTGGCGCTCGACCGCTTCAGCGGGTCATTCAGCGCGAGATCCAGGACGCACTCGCCGAGGCTCTATTGTCGGGCCGATTCGAGCCCAATACGACCATCGATGTCGGAGTCTCCGACGACGGTGAACAACTGACCTTCGAGGAACAACAACAGGCGGCGGAATAACCCGTCTGACGCCGTCGTAGCGAAACGACGGCTCGCCGCTCTCTCGACATCGACCGGGTCGCCCCATTGCGAAGGCGGCCCGGTTTTTGTTGATCAAGCGTTGTACGATCATTTTATCCGCGATTTGTGGAGTGATGGGTTTGTAACGTTATTTTTCCACTGATACTCTGGGTATACGGGCGTTTTTTAACTCAATTTGCGGGAAGGTCTTCGCCATCGCTTCGCGGATGCAATGCGTTGTTCAATGGCAGCCACGACGTCTCGAACGTGCGGAGGCGTCGTACCGTCGTTGAGAGCAGGCCCCCTGAGGCGGAGTGGATACGACGAGATATCGTCGTTTTGACAGCCGTCGTATCAACTCGTTGTTCAGGATAATTCGTCGTCCGTATCCCAGAAGGGATACGGTGTAGTTGGATGTACAAAAAGCGGGGAGCAGTGGCTCCCTAGCCATCACAGGAGGTAGTGCAATGTCATTAGTATGGTCGCGGCTTTACGGAACGTATTCGAATAAGACGTCAGCTGACATCGATCAGTTTCGTCAGAATAAAATCGATGATTGGGAGCGCGCCGGAATCACGGGCACCATTGTCGTCGATGAGGGCAGTATCTGGCTGGAACTGGAAGGGCAGCAAAGCGATGTGGAGGGCGAGGTCAACAATATCATCAGTGCTAGTTTCTTCGACACCTGCACGGCGATGGACCAAAATCAGTCGTTGTCATCGCACAGGCTCACCGAGGTCTGGACCTACTACGAAGATAAGCCGCCGATCACGTCGCTCGATGACTGAAAAGCTGTTACGAACGGCTTCCATCGTCGTCGCTGGCAGGCTCCGACGGAGCTGAAGGCGACGCTTCGTCAGGTCGTAGAGATAATGGCCAGCAGTTCCTGAAGTTGTTCTCGCAGGGGCTGCTGGCTGTTGTCGTCGGGATCCAATTCATCGACAGCAGCCTGCAGACAGATTTCCAGGTCATAGTCTTCGGCCAGTTGAAGTGAGTCGATCAGGTCTGCGATTGACGAGATGTATTCTTCGGCTCGATCCACAAGGCCGTTGCGCAAGAACATGGGCAGACGCAGGGCGTGGCAATACATTTTCATCTGAGGTCGTGTGGTGCGGCGCAAGTTTTGCAAAAGGCGCGATCCCCGACGTCCTGCCCCGGGGATATCCCCCTGCTCGATGGCGAGAATCCCGAGGTTACAGAGAGGCACGATGGCGCGATCGGGGTCGAATAGTTCGGCGATCTCGAGGGTTTTCTGATACCACTCGTGGGCGGTGTCCAACTGGCCTTTGCGGCGCGCCAGTTCGGCGACCAGATTGGCATTGGTCAATTGCCCGACGGTGATTCGAGCCTTGCGGCATCGCTCGTAGAGCGAAATGACCTCTGATAGCGGGACCTCGTCTCCGCGAAGGACCCGGATTTTGAGGTGCGTAGTCTCGGCCTGTCCAGCGGCATAGCGGTCTTGTTGTGCATTGACCAGTTGGCGAGCCCGGCGGGCCATCGACAGCGCTTGTTCCCAGTTTCCCCGTCGATATTCGATGTGAGCGGAAATACTCAAAACCTGGGAGCGCTCGGGAAGATACTCGTCGTAGTCCTCCAGAATTTCGACGGCGCGCTGTGCGATGTTGAGGGCATCCTCAACTTCGCCGACGTAGTTCAATGCGCCGACCAGGCACATATCGAGAAGGCCCGTCCAGGGCGGTCCAATCTCTTCGGCGAGGTCCCGTCCCCGCCGCGCGACGTCCAGTGCGTTCTCAGTCTTATTGAGGCTGTGCCAGCCGTGGCTGAGGATTTCCAGAAGCTGGACCTCGGTCTTCGGCGCCCGCTTCGGTTCCATGGCCTCGATGGCCCGCAGTCCGCGTCGGGCCAGGTAGGTCATCGAATGGGGGTCGCGCTGTTTTCGGCGGTGTTGGGCGGCCCGCAAGAAGCGATGAGCCGCCTGGCGGTGGTGACCGGATTCCGACAGCAAAAAGGCGCTTCGCTCGTCGACGTCCTGCGTCGAATCGGCGGTTTCGTCGATGGCTTCCACACAAATTTTGGAGAGCCGACGCCGCCGATCGCGGCGTCGGGCACTGGTCAGTAGCGCCTGTTTGAGAAGGCTCTGGACAAATGCCAGGTCGTCGCCTCTGACCGAAAGATAGCGGCGCTCGACGAAGATGCGCAGCAATTCCTCGTCAAATTCGATGCCCGCAAGAGCGGTGGCCCGGCGCCAGGTAGAGCGCTGGAAGCGGTCGCCGAGCAGAGCCGCCAATTCAAGGGTGATCCGTTTGTCTTCATCGTCTCCAACCAGGCGGTCGACGGTTTGCGACCAGATGTCGATCCACTCGCCGGTGGGCGCCGGGTCGGCATCGCCCCGAAATTCGTAGCCATTTCGGCCGGCGACCAAAAGGTTTTGGTCGAGCCAGGAGGAGACCGTTTCTCGAGCGTACAGCGGATTGCCTCCGGAGCGCCGAAGCACTTCGTAGGCCGCCGACGGGTCCAAAAACATCGTCTTTTCGACCAGTTTGCGCATGGCGTCGTCGTCGAGCGGACCGAGTTCGATGCGCTCGGTACGCGGAGATTCGGCGATGGTCTCCAGAATGTCGCGGTGGTCGGCGTCCGTCGAACTGAGGTCGTCGCCGCTGGTCAAAACGACATGAATCGGCGCCTCCACATCGGGCGCTTCCAGCAATGTACGGACGAAATTCAGGGAGTCGATGCCCCATTCGATATCCTGAAACCACAGGATAACCGGACCGCGCCCGGATAGAAGTTCAAAGAACCGAATCACCGACCGGTAGCGTTGACTCGGAGATTTGAACTGGAGCTGGGGCGTCGTTTCATCTCCACTCGCCGGCTTGACGACTTCCGACAGGGCTTCCCAGCTGTATCGCTTTTCGGCACCGAGTTCGGAGAGAAGGGATTCGAAGAACGACTCGACCTGCGGGCGGGTCAGGCCCTTGAGCGAGTATTTATCCTCCAGCATTTCCCCGAGGCTGTTGCCGTACTCATCACTGGTTTCATGAGAGATTCGAAAGATCTGGGCGACGCCCAACTCCTCGGCGCGATCGCACAGCCAGCGCGCAAGGCAGTCTTTGCCGATTCCCACCGGTCCACTGATGAGACTGGCGCTGACTTCGTTGGTGCGGGCACAGCGGCGAAATCGAGACCACATCTGGTCTCGCTCATCGATGCGGTCGACCACCGGAAGGCGTCGCAGTCCGACCAGCCCGGAACCGGTGCCGATCATACGGACATTTGAAATGGTGGTCTGATTTCGCTTCCAGCACTCCGGAACCGGGCGCTGAATATTGGTTTCGATGCTCTCGGTCTTATCCTGGAAGCAATTCCGGGGGGCTTCGTCGTCGAGGATGACCTCCAGGCTGTGGACCACCGTCGTCGAGCTCGGCCGATATTGTTGTTCCCCGGAGCCGATCCGGGGTTGCAGGATTTTATCCCAGGTTCCGGGAAATTCCGCTGAAGTCAGGGGCCCGGTCAATCGGCGCAGGGCCCAGGCGGCGTCGGCCGCCGACTGATAGCGATGGCTCGGATCTTTGGCCAACATCGTCTGCAGCCAGGACGCGATGGCGGTCGGCGCATCAATACCGTCGGGCAGTGGTGGGAGACGCTCTTTGAGATGGGCGTGAGCAAGTTGGATGGCGTTATCGCCCTCAAACGGTGGAGCGCCGGTGAGCATCTCCCAGGCCAGACAACCCAACCCGTACAGGTCGGTCGGGGGGCCGTAGTCGCGCCACCGGGCGTTGAGCTGTTCCGGCGACATATACTCCGGGGTGCCGGCCGCCAGATGCCATTCGGCGGCCTCCTGGGAGGTGCGCAAGGCGTAGGCCAAGCCGAAATCCGTCAATTCGACGCCGTGGCCGGTTCCGGTGCTGGAGATGAGAACATTCTGGGGTTTGACGTCGCGGTGCAGCACGCCGCGGGCGTGGCTGTGAGCCAGAGCATCGAGCAGTGGATACAGGATGAATTGAATGACCGGCCACGGCGTTGGACCATCGAGGTGACTGGCCAGTGATCCGTGCTCTGCGTAGTCCATCACCAGGTACGGACTTCCCTGCTCGAAATGGCCGTACGACGATTGCGTTGTCGATTCGTCGACGGCGCCGTAGTCGACGACGTCGACGATAAACGGGTGATGCAATTCGGCGATGCTTCGGGCTTCCTGGCGGAATGCCTGGTGGCGCTGGCGATCGGTGGCGTGTTCGGCGTGGATGACCTTGACGGCCACTTCCACATCTTGCTGGACGTGATGGCCGCGCCACACTTCGCCCATCGAGCCTTCACCGACACACTCCGACAACAGAAAGGGACCGACGCGGTGGGCGGCGGCGGTCTCATCTAGATTCCCCAGATATAACCGGTTGGAATCACTCATTGGACATTACACACAGCGGTGGGGCGCAAATGATGGCGTCGTCGACCAACCGACGACACTGGCTGCAGACCAACCATAGAAAAGCTTATCACACCGTGAAGACCACGGAAGGCCAGATTCGCCGAAGACGATGGCAGTTTTTTTGGTATTCCGACAATCGGTTGCGGCACAGGGTATCAAGTTTCTGCGGTGAGCCAAGGTCTTTGGCCCCAATATCGGTGACTGAAGTCAACGAAGTCGGTCCTGAAATTGAGTTTCGAGATAGTCACCCAAAAACGGACTGTCGTACAGCAGCGAGCAATCCACAATCTCCAGTGATTTCGCGGGCTCGGAACTACCTTCATCGCCGACACCGGGAACACCGCGAGGCCAGACGACATTGCGGGACTCCAGCTCTGTAAATTCCGTGCCGGCATCGAGTCGATCGGTGATCTCGACGGTTATATTGTCGGGATCGTCGACGCCCGACAGACGGGAGACGACAAAACAGCGATCATCCGAAAAATTCATAAAGAGATCGGAGTCATTGGCTTCGAGCTCCCAGCCGTTGATGAGTTGATGTTCGTCGTCGAAGGCCTCGACCGAAAAGTCTCCGCCGACAACGGGGATGATGCGTGCGTTGCCGGCTTCCACGTGTAGTGGGCGTTCGCCGTCGACGGCCACGAAACGGGGCGTCTCCTCGAGATTGAGGACGTATAGATCCCCCTGGCCGTAGATGATGGCGCGGTGGCCGAACCACCCGTAGCCCAGCAGGTGAGGAACGACCGCCAGGGCCGTGGCCACACACACCAAAGCGGCGAGCGCCAGGGCGATTCGGCGACTGGCGGACGATGGTTGGGGCTGCGATGTGCGGGAGGGGGATGGACTCATGACGTCCGACTGCATGAACAACTGCGGAGCAAAGTTAGGTCGCGCCGTCGACGGATCGGCGACGTAAAAACCGGGGGTGGCGACCCTGTTTGTACGCGAAAAGAGTGGTCGTCGTCCAGTTCCATGCGCCCCGGCCAACTGGGCAGCGACCGTGCACCGCCGGGGCCCCAATTTGACAACGGAGCATCGATTCGGTGACCGGTTAGGCGTCGGACGCCTCGGCAGCAAAGGGAGCAGAGGAGAATGAATCGCTCAAAAATCGCTCGCAGTCCTGCTGGTGCAGATAGTGGGTTTCGCCCCAGTTGCGACCGCTGAACACGGCGCCCAGGGCGATGATCATAAATAGCGGCTTCGATAGCAAGAAGACGACCATCACGTCGGTGAGCGTCATCTCCGCGAGGTGGCCGATGACAAAAAAGAGGCTGCTGGTCGTCACGAGGGTCTCGATAAACTCGAGCATGGGGCGCTCCGGTCGTCAGCGTTCGATTCTGGGCTCGATCGAACCGTAATTTCCGACAATATCCGACGGCGACACAGCGCCGATGGCGGACGTTGTTGAACATCAACACAAACGGCGCAACGTCTCATTTCATCGTGACAGCAGCCCCATTGCAATTCAATTCGATCCCCCGTTGTACCACCAGCGTTTGACCGCCGGCGCCGTCCAGACCACCGGGGCCGGCGGAAGACTCTCCAGAAAGTAGTTGCCGTAGCGTTTATGGGCGATCCGGGAGTCCAGCACGGCGACGACGCCCCGGTCATTCGTCGATCGAATCAGCCGGCCAAACCCCTGGCGAAGCGAGATCGCCGCCGTCGGCAGTGACACGTCGTAAAAGGAGTTGCCGCTCTGTTCGTCGGCCAACTCCAGCCGGGCCTTCGTCAGTGGGTCCGAGGGGTTGGCAAAGGGCAATTTGTCGATGACGACCAGACTCAGCGATTCGCCCTCGACGTCGACGCCCTCCCAGAACGATGCCGTGGCAAACAGGACGGCATTGGGCGTATTGCGAAACGATTCCAGAAGCTCCCGTTTGCTCAACTCGCCCTGCAAAAAGACCGGATAATCCAGATCGTCGACGAGCCGGTCGTGGACGTCGTTCATATTGTTGTAGCTGGTAAATAAGATGAAGGCTCGTCCGTCGGTGATATCGACCAGATAGTCGACAATAAGCGCCATGTTTTTGCAGAAATCGGGGTCGCTCGGCGCCGGTAATTTTCGGGGAACGTACAGCAGGCACTGCTCGTCGTAGTCGAAGACCGGCTCCAACAGCCGCTCGTCGACGTCGATGGCGTCGCTCGACTGGTCGGGATCGGCAAAACCGATGCGGCGCTTGAAAAACGAGAAGTCGCCACCGGTCGCCAGCGTCGCCGAGGTGAAAACCAGCGAGTCGTGGGTCTCGAGTAGCTTCGTCTGCAATTCGCTGGCCAGATCGATGGGCGACGCCTGCAAAAACAGCCCGCTGTCTCGGCGTTCGGCGACGTAGGCGTAGTCGGTGTCGTCGCCGGCGAGCACGATGTCGAGTTCGGTGCTCAACTCGTCGCATCGACTCGCCAGGCGCTGGCCGACCTCGCCCATCGACGCCGACTGAAGGGCGTGGGCCATGTCGTCGAGTTTTTCGTCCAGGCGCCGCCGCCGGGTCTCCAGGCGCTCATCGTCGGTCTCATTGAGAATATCGACCAGGCCGTGGCGCCCCTTTTCGACGCTGTCATCGAAGTGGTCAAAGAGTTTGC
>CAYUPT010000128.1:0-8999 GCA_964446725.1 uncultured Bradymonadales bacterium
TGGCGCAAAATCGGCCGGCGAGACGATGTGGAGCTTATGTGCAACAGGCTCCTAGTGCTGACCGCTGGAAGTACGTGAGTGGTCCCGGCGAGGACTGGGCGACGAGGGCAAGGCGCGGTGACGAGGCGATGCCGTAGCATCGTCGAGGAGCCGCAACACAGCCATCGTTGTTCAGCACCGCCTTAAGCCCCGGCGTAGTTTCGAAGGGCAGCACTGGTAAAACTACCGCGGTTGACGCACACCGGGACCCTTGATAGCTCATAGCGGCTTCGCGTCGACAGCGTCGATACAAATCACGATTACTGGCTACCCACAGGAGAATTGACATGGCCGAAGAAGATACGTCCCAAGAGGCGAGTTCCGAAGAAGAGCAGCAAGAAGAAGAAGAAGAGCAAAAGCAGTACAGCGGCGAAAAGATCATGTGTTTCGTCTCCAAGGAGATGGTGCCCATCGAGGAGACGGTGGAACTGGAAGTCCAGGAACACAAAAAGGTCCGCGTATTGCCGAAGTACATCAAATTTGACCTCGACGAGAGTGAAATCGAGGCCTGATCTCGATTTTCGCTCTATCGCCAAAGCCCGGTCCATCGTGGACCGGGCTTTTGTTATTTCTAGCCCCTGTACGTCGTCCTGACTGCGTCGGTCTGATCCACCCCGGTTCCACACCATCCCACAGACCGTCCCACCTCGTCCCACGGTGTCATCGATCCCCACATCCCACCTCATTCCACCACTCTATCCCACACTGCGTTCCACTTTATCCCACAGCGGGATTTTTCGGGCTGTGGAAAACCGCAATAACCCGTTGAACTTCCACTGTTATTGTCAGATATAATCGGTGTTTTTGGACTCCCTAAGAATACCAGATCAGCCAGTGTTCATGCGCCGAAATACTTTCTTGACGGGATCCGATCCCACCCCTATAGTGCAGCTGTGGGATAAATTCCCATCAGGTGGAACGGAGTGGTGAGCGATACTGCTCAGACGAGCCAAGGACGGCTCGGTTTCGTGAAAATGAATTGCCATGGATGGCTCGTGGTCGGTGAAGTTACAGGAATGACTCGATGTTTCGCGGTCAATACGAGCACACGATGGACGGCAAGGGGCGCATTAGCGTTCCCGCGCGGTTTCGAGAGGTGCTGGCGGAACAGGATGTCACTGGAGACAACGCCGATCGCATCATTTTGACGCGTACCTTCGAAGAGTGCCTGGTGGCTTATCCCATGGATAAGTGGCTGAATTTCGAGGAGAAGATTCGAGAGCTTCCGCAGTTCAACCCCAATGTGCAGCGCCTCAAGCGCGTGTACATCGCGGGAGCCGTCGAGGCCTCGATTGACAGCCACGGGCGTCTGCTCGTTCCCAGCGGGATGCGCGATTTCGCCGACCTCGACCGCAACTGCGTGTGGGTCGGCCAGCTCGATACCTTCGAGCTGTGGTCCCAGCAGCACTGGGAAGGAGCCGTCGACGACGCCCTCGACGATCCGCAGGAGCTGTCAGAGGCAATGGCGGATCTTGGATTGTGAGTTCAATGGATTGCGGAGTTCATGCTCAAGGACGAGCAGGCTGCCGCTGCGAGATGGCAGTACAGACTCAAGGACGAGTCTTCGGAACGCACCTTCAAGGATGAAGGCGGGTCGCTTTCGGGCGGCCCGGGCCCAGGGATGGGCGGCATTCCGATTGATCAGCCCCGATTATCGATCAGGCGTGTGCGGCGGCGCATCCGGTATGGAGACGCGCTCCAGCTCCTGTCGACGGTGTTCGGCACCGCCGGTGGGTGAGTATGGGTCTCTCCATGCTGATTTTTTGACCGGTTGTGACGCGGCATCGATAATGCGGCGTAGCGCGACATTTCCCCGGCGGCGGGTTGGTTATTGCCCCGCTGTCGGGGGAGACGTCGAACCAGTTTGGATGTCCAACTGCGGTGAGGTTTTCGTTGTCCGATGACAGTTACGCCACGACATATCACGCTCCGGTCTTGGTCGACGAGGTGCTGCGGTGGCTCGATGTCACCGACGGTGGTCTGTACGTCGACGGAACCGCCGGAGGTGGAGGCCACAGCGAAGCGATTTTAGAGGCCAGTTCGCCCGACGGTCAGCTCGTCGCCATCGATCGCGACCCGGAGGCCGTCGACGAAACTCGCAACCGCCTGGAGCGGTTCGGCGACCGGGTGACGGTGGTGGAGGCCAATTTTTCCGATACGCCCGGTGTATTGCGCCGGCTGGGCCGCTCCGGCGTCGACGGTTGGCTTATCGACGCCGGCGTCAGCTCTCGTCAATTCGACGAGCCATCACGAGGCTTTAGCTTTCGCGAGGCCGGACCGCTGGATATGCGGATGAGCCCGGAGGCGATGACCGTCGCCGAATTGCTCGATGATGTCGATGTCGACGAGTTGGCGCGGATTTTGCGCGAGTACGGAGAAGTGGATCGAAGTCGACGTCTGGCATCGGCAATTCTCGATGCCCGTGGCGACGGCCGACTGGAGACGACGAAACAACTCGCGGAACTCGTCGATGAGCGCCGCGGCACTCCGGACTGGATGCGCGATTCGATCCATCCGGCGACGCTGGTCTTTCAGGCGCTTCGGATCGCCGTCAATCGCGAGCTGGAACACCTGGAGATGGCCGTCGAATCGATCCCCGAGGTCGTCGATGGCGGCGGCCGAGCCGTATTTATCAGCTTTCACTCGCTGGAAGACCGGATCGTCAAGCATGGATTGCGCCGCCTGGCCGACCCCTGTGTCTGTCCACCGGACTTTCCCCGGTGCGGATGCCACGCTCGCCCCTTCGGCGAGGTGTTGACCCGGGGGCCGGTGACGGCGTCGGAGAGCGAAATCGAATCCAATCCTCGCGCTCGAAGTGCCAAACTCCGCGCCTTTGAACTCTTCGACGACGGCGGCCGGTGGCCCGATGCATAAGCCGGCCAACTCAACTGATCAGTGAATTCTCAGAGACGAAGACTTACGATGAAGCAGTGGTTAAGCGAGATGTTGTCGAACGGGGCGGTGGTCGCCAAAATTATGCTCCTGGTCGCGGTACCGACGGCACTTCTTTTGGTGCACGTCTGGAATCAGTACCGCATCGCCGAAGTGGGCTACGAGATTGCGGAGGCGACGGCGGAACATCGCGAACTTCTGGAGGAAAACAAGAGGCTGAGCGTCGAGGCCCGTGTCCAGGGACGAAGCGACCGGGTCGCCGAATTGGCGCAGGAGCAATTCGGCCTGCGCGAAGCTCGCCCCGACCAGATTATTTCCATCGATGTCGCCGATGATTCCGGGGAGTTCGATGACGTCGCCAGCCGAGAGCACGCTCAGTTGGATGCCGGCGAAGCAACACACCAGACCACCCAGGTCATTCAGTAAATCCTGGGCTTCGCGACGGCGACGGCCGTCAGCCGTCTACGGCGACGCAGATGACAGGAGTACGCCATGGAGCACGTCGCCGACGACAAAACGCGATTCTGGCTCAAAGTCCGCATCGGGCTTGTGGCGGCGGTCTTTGCTATCGGATTTTTGACCGTCATCGGCCGAGTTTACTACCTTCAGACCGTGGAGTCGGAGGCCCTCGAAGAGCGGGTCGCCGGTCAGCGCAATGCCGAAGTCACCCGTCAGGCCCGGCGCGGTGATATCATCGACCGCAACGGCCAGCCCCTGGCGGTATCCGTCGAAGTCCCCAGCATCTTCGCCCGGCCCAAATTGCTCGGCGATCGCCATCGCGCCGCCTCCCGGTTGGCCGACATCCTCGATGCCTCGGAAGCCGAAATTGCGGATCGACTCGATACCGACAGTCCCTTTGTGTGGCTCGAGCGCCAGGCCCATCCCCGGGTCGCCGAAGAGATCGAAGAACTCGATATTCCGGGGCTGGGCTCGATGGACGAGTATCAACGCTACTATCCGATGGGACCACTGGCCGGACAGTTGCTGGGGTTTGTCGGCATTGACGGCGAGGGACTGGAGGGCATCGAACGGCAATTCGACTCCGAGCTCGCCGGCGGCGACTATCAGCTTCGGGTCACGCGAGATGCCCGAGGGCGCCAAATTCTGGTCTCCGATACGCCTCGTTTCGGTCAATTCGAGGGCAATAGCGTTCACCTGACCATCGACGAAAAAATCCAGCAGGTCACCCACGACTCGCTGGCCCGACAGGTCGAAGAATTCGATGCCCGGGGCGGATACGCCATCGCCATGGAGGTCGATACCGGTGACATTCTCTCGATGTCCAGCATGCCGGCCTTCGATCCCAATCGCTTCTCCGACTTTACAAGTGGGGACTGGCGGCTGGCACCGGTGACCGACACCTTCGAGCCGGGGTCGGTGTTCAAGCCGTTTTTGCTCGCCGCAGCACTTCAGGACGAGGCGGTGACCCTCGATACGGTCTACGACGGTGAACACGGCCGGATGCGAATCGGTGCCGATACCATCGGCGATATTATGGTTCGCGACGAATTTACGGCGGCGGAAGTCATCCAGAAGTCGAGCAATATCGGATCCTACAAGATGGCCCAGGATCTGGGGCGGCACAATTACTACGACTACATCCGCTCCTTTGGCTTTGGTACGCGCACCGGAGTCGGACTTCGCGGAGAGCAGTCGGGAGTGGTGTGGCCCGCCGAGCGCTGGGCTGAAATCACGTTTGCCAATGTCGCCTTTGGTCAGGGGCTGTCGGCGACGCCGCTGCAACTGGTGACGGGAATGGCGGCGTTGGCCAACGGGGGAATGTTGCTGGAGCCGCGGGTCGTCGATGAAATTCGCGACCGCAATGGGCAGTTGATCGATCGCAAGGAGCCGACGATGGTTCGCCGCGTCGTCTCGCCGGATGTCGCCGAACAGGTCGCCTGGGCGATGAGTCTGGTGACCACCGACGATGGAACCGGGTCGCAGGGCGATATCGACCACTTTACAGTGGCCGCCAAGACCGGGACTGCCCAGCAGGTCGATCCGGAGACCCGTCAGTACGACCCCGACGGCTGGGTCTCGGGCTATATCGGCTTTGTCCCCGCCGAGGATCCGGAGATCGCGATTGCCGTATTCGTCGATTCTCCCCAAGAAGAGCGCTACGGTGGACGGGTGGCGGGACCGGCGTTTGCCGATATTGCCGAGCAGGCCATGTCTCAGCGCGGTACGCTGCCACTGGCCGCCGACGAGCGATTTGATCGCGGCGAACAGCCGACGGAGACTTCACCCTCCGATATCGCGCAGCCCGCCCCGGACGATACGATAGTACTTCCGGCAATGCGGATTCTCGACCGCCACCACACCGGAGATGTCGAAGATGGCATGGTTCCCAATTTTTCGAATCTGACGCTTCGCCAGGCCATCGATCAGGCGCGCGACGCCGGCATTATCCCCCGGATCACCGGCTGGGGACTGGTCACCGAGCAGATGCCGCCGCCGGGGACACCCATCGAGGAAGCGCCGGAAGTCCGGCTGACACTCTCACCGCAGACCGAATCCAATATTGTCAATTCACACCCCTCCGATGGTGGTGTCGACGAGGAGCAATAAGTCCTTGAAAACAATCGAACACATGGTGGAATACGTCGATGGGCTGCGGCGGATCGGCGGGGACTCGTCAACGCCGATCGAAGCGATTACCAACGATTCTCGTGACGTCGAGCAGGGAGGACTCTTC
Organism: uncultured Bradymonadales bacterium; assembly: GCA_964446725.1. Classification (GTDB taxonomy): domain Bacteria; phylum Myxococcota_A; class Bradymonadia; order Bradymonadales; family Bradymonadaceae; genus SLJM01. The sequence goes on from CAYUPT010000128.1 coordinate 5,627, forward strand.
GTGGCTCTCAGGGGAGCCCAGGTCGACGGCCACGACTTTATCGATGCCGCCATCGAGCAGGGGGCGTCGTCGATCGTCGTCGACAGCGACTGGCAGGGCAGCGCACCCGGGGTCACCGTTGTAGAAGCCGACGACAGTCGGGCGATGCTGGGCCCGATCTGTAGCTGGTTTTACGACCATCCGTCGCGACAGCTGGAACTCATCGGGGTTACTGGGACCAACGGCAAGACCTCGACGACGTATCTATTGGAATCAATTTTCGATCGGGCGGGCTATCGGACCGGCGTCATTGGAACCATCGAATACCGGTGGGCCGATCACCGCGTCGATGCGCCGAATACAACTCCCGGTGGTCTGGTCCTACATCGGACACTTCGAAAGATGGTCGATGACGGGGTGGAGGTGGCCATTGTCGAGGTCTCGAGTCACGGATTGGCATTGGGGCGTATCGACGGGACCTCATTTGCGGCGGCACTTTTTACCAATTTGAGCCGCGATCACATTGGATTTCACGAGACCTTTGACGCCTATCGACGGGCCAAGTGGAAGTTGTTCGACACCTGTCTTCCGGCGTCGCAACGCGGCGAACAGCGTCCGGTGGCGGTCATCAATGCCGACTCGCGGCAGGGCCGCGCACTGGTCGATGCCGTGGTCGAGCGAAATGAATTGAGGGTCGCCATACATTGTACCGATGACCCACCGGAAGTCGCCGACGGTGTCGATCGCCAATTTCGGGGCCATCAGTTGGAGGGTAGCATCGACGGCACGTCGATGATCGTCGACGAGTCGACGGGGCAGCAATACGACATCGACGTGGCACTTCCAGGGCGGTTTAACGCCGAAAACGCACTCGGTGCCCTGGCGGTGGCCCGGATGCTGGGCGTCGACACCGAAGATGTCGCCGGCGGCCTGGGCGATGCCACCGGGATTCCCGGCCGAATGCAGCGGATCACCTCCGGGAAGGGCGATGAACCGGCGGTCTTTGTGGACTACGCCCATACTCCCGATGCACTGCAGCGGGCACTGGAGACGCTGCGCTCATTGACACCGGGGCGGCTGTGGGTCGTCTTTGGCTGCGGAGGCGATCGCGATCAGTCGAAACGCGGACCCATGGGCCAGGTGGCGGCGCGGTTGGCCGACGAGGTCATTGTGACCTCCGATAACCCGCGAAGTGAAGCGCCGGAGTCGATCGTCGATGACGTTGTGGAGGGCATCCACAACGAGGTCGACGCATCCGGCAGGCCCGGCTTTGATTGGAGTGTCGAGGTCGAGCGCCGCAGTGCCATCGAAGATGCCATTTTACGTGCGGCAGGTCGGGATGTGATATTGGTGGCAGGCAAGGGCCATGAGACATATCAGGAGTGCCGCGGGATGCGGCGCGATTTCGACGATCGACAAGTCGCGTTGGATGCACTGTGTCGACGAGGAGAATAGTTGTGGGGCCGTTGAGAATTCAAAATTGGTCGATGGGGCGTCTGGTCCGCGAAATGGAGGGCCGGCTTGTTAGCCCTACCATTGAGGTCGAGCCGATCACCGGTGTCAGTACCGATACGCGGACCATCGACGAGGGAGCGCTATTCGTCGCACTGCGCGGCGAGCGATTCGACGGGCATAATTTCATCCATGAGGCGATTGACGCCGGAGCCCGGGCCGTCGTCGTCGACGACAGGTCGGCCGTCGAAACAGAGCGAATCCCGGCCATTGTCGTCGACGATTGCATTGCGGCGCTGGGCCGGCTGGGCAACGCGGTCTTTGAGGCCGCGCGCCACGACGGGATGCATTCCATTGCCGTCACCGGCTCCAACGGCAAGACGACGACGAAGGAATTTCTCGCCGCCCTGTGGGGGACCCAGGGCAGCGTCTGGGCGACGCCGGGCAATCTCAACAACCACATCGGCGTGCCGTTGACTCTGTGTGCGATCCCCGCCGATTGCGACCACCTTATTGTCGAGATGGGGGCCAATCATCGCGGGGAGATTGAAACGCTCATCGAATTGGCCCCCGCCGATCAACGGATCGTCACATCCATCGGACGGGCCCACCTCGGTGGCTTCGGTTCGATGTCCGGGGTTCGCAAGGCGAAGTCGGAGATCTTCAATAATCCGATGCGCATTACCGATGCCATTGTTCCCTTCGATGAGCGGCGAGCCCTCGTCGGCGATGAGTTTCGCGGCAACGTATGGACCTTCGGCGACGACAGCGGCGCCGATGTGTCGGTGCAATCCATCGACATTGTCGACGATTCATCCGGTGGAGTCGCCATGGATGTCAGCCTGCAGTTGTGGGAGGCGACGCGCACCATTCGGCTCCCGGTCGTCGGCCGCCACAACGCGACGAATCTGGCGGCGGCGCTGGCCACCTTTGCCCACCGCCGGTCGCTCGTCGAGTCCTGCGACTTCGATGATGCACTTGCCGGTGTCGAATTGCCGGCGGGACGCTTTCGCATCGAGACCATCGGTCCCTTCAAGGTGATGGACGACGCCTACAATGCCAATCCATCGAGTATGCGGGCGTCGTTTCGGGCCTTCGAGCAGTGGTGCCAGAATATCGATATCGGCCCTCGCGTCGCCGTCATCGGTGATATGCTCGAACTCGGCGATGCCGCCGAGCAATCCCATCGGGCACTCGCCCAGTGGCTCGCCGACCGCCCCCGGCTGTCGGCGATTGCCTTTGTGGGCCAATTCGCCGGGCAGATGGTCGACGCCGTTTCCGATTCGGCCATCGCCGATGTGGTGGCGCTCGACGACCACGACGATGCCGCACAGTGGCTCGTCGACCACGGCACAGCCTGCGTCTTCTTGAAGGGAAGTCGAGGCAATCGGCTGGAAGCCGTCGTCGACGCACTCAAAACGAAGCTGTAAACGATCCGCCGATGCCGGTCTTCCGGTCGGCACTTCTACGGAAGGCATTCGATGCTCTTCGAACTCTTTTTCTGGCTCAAAGACGAGTTTTCTCCACTCAACGTCTTTCGCTACGTCAGCTTTCGCGTCGTGGCGGCGATGCTGACCTCGCTGCTGATCAGCTTTCTTCTGTATCCGTGGTTTATCCGCAAACTACAGTCCCAGCAGATCGGCCAGGTCATTCGCGACGATGGCCCGGAGTCGCACTTCGATAAGGCGGGGACGCCGACGATGGGCGGGGTGCTGATCTTATTTGCCGTCGTCATCTCCACATTGTTGTGGGCCGATTTGAAAAACCCCTATGTCGGCGTCGTGCTGGGGGTGACGGTCTGTTTTGCCGTCGTCGGCTTCCTGGATGACTTTTTGACGGTGCGCCAGGAGTCGAGCGCCGGCCTCAGTGGCAAGATGCGACTGGCCATTGAGTTCGGGGTCGTCTTTTTATTGATGATGGTCATGTTCCACAGCGGGGCCTG
>CAYUPT010000129.1:0-8972 GCA_964446725.1 uncultured Bradymonadales bacterium
CCCGGATGCTGAGGAGGCGGCGCAAATTCGTGCTCCTCGCTGTCTTCATCCGGAGGCTGCCCGACGACTTCATCGGGGCCCGACGACTCCTCGGGGCCACTGGCGCAGGCCGTGAGTCCAACGGCAACAAGCAACGCTGCGATAGCACACACCGCACTGTGGCGAATGGATCTTCGATTCAACATGAGCGCTCCGTCACATGGCAAGATAAACGAGACGAAAACCAACTGAAAAGCGGCAAAGGCGAGACGTTTCTTTTACATTGCAGACCGTTTATGGACTGACCAACACCGTCATCGGCGATGGCGTCGACACCGTCGCCATCAGGGTATCACGGCTTGGATTGGCGACCAATCGACCGACCGTCCCGGGGTCGTTCGCGCTTAGTCCACAAATCCGAGACGGCGAAGCATTTCGTCTTCACTCGAGAATTTGAAGTCCTCGACCTCCCGGCGCTCCGCCTCCTCTTCTTCGAGTTCCTCGAGATGGCGAACATCGTCGTAGCGAATCACCGCCAGTCCCAGATCGGCGAAATGACTGCACAACCGGTCGTACAGTTCGCCAAATGGACGCCCATTCGACGGCTCGACCGGGATGTCACCGTCTAAAAACGCCATGATTTCATCGCAGCCTTTGACCGCATCGGCGCGCGCCTTGCCGACCAGCCCATCGGAGGCCTTGCGGGCCCATCCGACGAGAAACGTATCCCACAGTGGTTCGTCGGCCCGGGGGTCGTAGGCCATATACCGGGGGCGGTCTGGATACTCCTCCCAGTCCTCCGGGACGGTGGCGAACATATCGCGACCCTCCGGCGACAGCGGAAGCCCCAGCGATGGCTCGACGGCATCGCCGATGGCAAAGACCACGGTGTCGCAGTCGATGGTCTCAAAATCGCCGGTCTTCTCGAGTCCCACCCGACCGGAATCATCGGCCGGCAACAGGCGCGTCTTCTCACAGACCAATCCCGTCACCTGGTCGTTCTCATCGACTTCGATCCGACAGGGACTGCGCAAAAAGCGCATCCGAAAATCGGTGTCGCTCTCCTTTTCGAGCGATTCATCGGTGTAGCGCAGCAATTTCTGGCGGTGCTCCTCGGGGTCCTGGTCGATGGCCTCCATCGCCGGCGTCACCCGGTCGATTTCGGCGTTGAGTGCTGCCACGTCGAGGGCACCACTGACAATTTTGTACTCCTTGTTAGTAAATTTGCGCTCCGCCGGCCCCCGCCGCGCCACGGCGGTCACGGAGTCGACGCGCTTCTCACAGACCATCCAGTGCACAATGTCGAGACACACATTGCCCAGCCCAACGACGGCCACCCGCTGGCCGACCGGATAGTCCCGTTCGCTGTACGGCGGCAGATCGTTGTAATGGTACACCAGGTCCTTGGCGTGGAAGACCGCCGGCGCATCCTCGCCGGGAAGCCCCAGCCACTTGGTGCCCTGGGCACCGACGGCGACGACGACGGCATCAAAGCCCATCTCCCGGATCTCGTCGATGGTCACGTCGTCATTCTCTCCGACGGTGACGTTCCCGAAGTAATGCACCTCATCGCGCTCCAGAATCCGCTGAAAATAGCGGCGCAGGCCGGTCTTCATCTTGTGCTTGGTCGGATAAATCCCGAATTCGGCGAGACCTCCGGGTTTGATATCCCGATTCAAAATCACCACATCGTGGCCCTCCTTGGCCAACACTTCGGTGGCGTAGAGGCTCGCCGGTCCGGCGCCGATGACTGCAATGGTGTACTGCTGTTCTGACATCTGATGTACCGTAAATTCAAAATGTAGATGAATCGGTCTGCCGACACGGCGTCGGCGTCGGCGTCGACGCTAATCACATCATCTCGGAGACCAATGTCTCGAATGTGTCGACATCCTCTTCGAGCGGTCCCGCCGCTCCCTTCCAGAACTGCTGGTCGCCGAGGTCGGCGTCCAGGTGTTTGTCGGCCAGTTCTTCGGACTGCATCCGCCCGGTATCTCGAAGCATGGCGTCCAGATCGCCGGTAAAGTCACCACCGGATTTAACGCGCCGATAGACCTCTCGGCTAAAGAGATAGCCGAAGGTATACGGGAAGTTATAAAAGGGCATGCGCGTGAGAAAAAAGTGCAATTTTGAGGCCCAGTACAGCGGGTCGACGGAGTCGACGGCCGCTCCGTAGGCGTCCTCGAAGATCTCGGTGGTCACGTCGCTGAGCAGCGCTTCGTGGAGCCGGCCGTCGGCGCGCAATTCGTGCATCCGTTGCTCGAGCTCAAACCGGGCCGGGATATTGACCAGAAAGGCCATGGCCCGTCGCAGCCGGCCGTCCAACAGCGCCAATTTGCGCCCGCCGGAGGCCTCTCGAAGCGCCGCCTGCTCGACGATGACCTCCAGAAGCGTACTGGCCGTCTCGGCGAGCCCCATGGGCAATTTTCGCTGACTGCCGGGCAGATCGCGCATCACGTGGCCGTGGTAGCCGTGACCGAGTTCGTGGGCCAGCGTAGTCACCCCGGAACTATTGCCACCGAAGGTCATAAAGATCCGAATCTGACCGGAGACCGGAAGCGACGTGCAGTAGCCTCCCTGGCGCTTGCCGCCTCGATCTTCGGCTTCCACCCACTGGCGGGCCAGCGCCTGCCGACAAAAGGATGCGATCTCCGGAGAGTATCGCTGCACCTGGTCGACGATAAACTGCTGGGCGTCGGTGTAGGCAATATCGTCGTCCTCGTCGCCCACCGGCGCCGACAGGTCGTACCACTGGAGTCGATCGACGCCGAGATATCGAGCCTTGGCCTCCAGGTAGCGCTGCAGGACATCGCGAAATTGCTCGGCAGCTCCGAACATCGCATCCAGTGTCGAGCGCTCAACGCGGTTGGCGTCCAGTGCCTCGGTCAGGCAGTCGTTGCCCCGGCGCTCGTACAACGTCTGGCGGCTTCCACAGATCGAGTTGAGTGCCGAGGCACACACCGGCGCCGCCTCACCCCAGGCCTCCTGCAGCCCGTCGTGCGCCGCCCGGCGAACTTCGCGACGGCCATCAGTCATCAGGTTTTTGGCCTGGGCCACCGAGCGCTCTTCGACCTCTCCATCAATTTCGACCTCCACGTCGAGTCGGCCCGTCACTTCCGAATACAGCCGTCCCCAGGCATGCAATCCGTCGCGATTGAGTTCGACGGCCAACTGCTCTTGGCCGGGTTCCATCGAACGGTCTGCATCGCGGCGCAACTCGGCGAGCCATAGCCGGGCATCGGAAAAACGCTCGTCGCTCTCAAAGTGCTCAAACACAGGGTCGTCGACGTCGTGAAACAACTCTTTGAGCGCCACATCGATCTGTTGCAACGCGGTCTCCGCATCGTCGAGTTCCGAGGGCATTCTCAAGGCCTCCGGATCGTCGGCGTGCGCCGCCGCCAGGCATCGGGCAAATGATCCGGCCTCTCCGATCCGATGACTGACCGAGAAGTAGTGATCCAGAAATTGGCGCCACTGATCGAGAATGGAGTCGACGTCCTCGCCCTCTGCCGGCAACGCCAGGTCCCGCTGCTGAGCCGCCAATTCATCGAGGGCGTCGTCGAGCGCCTCCACTTCCTGTTCGAATGCCTCGGAATCGGTACCACCTTCGAAAATCGAATCCAGGTCCCAATTCGGGTCGGGGGTCGGAAAACTCGTACTCATCGTCGATCTCCTCTGCGAGGTTGAAAAAATGGGCAGCGCACAGCCCGGTCGCCGGCTACCTTAATCACGTCGTTTTCTCGATGACAACAGCCCAGCCGCTCCCCGCTCTCCATGACGTTCCGGCGAACCCTGGCGCTCACCGGCCCGCCGGAGGCCAAACCGATTCCATCTTGGACTGCCGGACCGTCACCCTTTAGGGTTCGTCTATCCGCAATCTGCGCTCCCCGGGAGCGATCTCGCTGTTTTCCGTCGGTGCTGTCTATGCAAACAGGCTTTCTGTACGCCACCTACCAGGCTGTCGAGCCCTACCTGCCGTTCGCCCTGTCGGGAATGGCGCTGGCGGCGGCGACGATCACCTCCATTCACGTCATCTTGTCGCGGCGAGAGCCGGGCTCGTCGATCGCCTGGATCGCCCTGGTGTGGCTCGCCCCCCTTATCGGCGTCATCGCCTACCTGATTTTGGGGATCAATCGCATCAAGCGACGCGCCGAGCATCTGCGCGATCCCGAAGACCCGTATTTGACCACCCCCGATGTCGAACCGGTCACCCAGGACCAACTCCGGGCCCGGCTGCCCGAGGAATCGCGCCATCTTCTCCAACTGCTGCCCCTGGTCGACCGCGTCGTCGAACGCCCTCTTCTTCCGGGCAATCGATTGACCCCGTTATTCGACGGTGATCAGGCCTATCCGGCCATGATCGAGGCCATCGACAATGCCGAGCACTCCGTCAACCTCGCCAGCTACATCTTCGACAATGACGAGGCCGGCCATCGCTTCGTGAAGGCCCTGGAGGCCGCCGACAAACGGGGAGTCGAAGTCCGGGTCCTCATCGATGCCGCCGGGCTTCGCTACTCCTTCCCATCGATCTACACCCGACTTCGGCGGGCCAATATCGAGGTGGCCCGGTTTTTACCGTCGATTTTCCCGCCGCATATCATGACCATCAATCTTCGGAACCACCGCAAGATCATGGTCGTCGATGGAAAAATCGGATTCACCGGTGGCATCAACATCCGTTCCCACCACGTACTGGAAGACGAACCGGATTTCCCGGCCCGCGACATCCATTTCAAAATGGAGGGCCCGGTCGTCGCCCACCTCCAGGAGGTATTTACGGCGGACTGGGCGTTTTCGACGGATGAACAACTGCGCGGTCCGGCCTATTTCCCGGAGTTGTCTCGCGTCGGCGAGGCGATGGCCCGCGGGATTCCGGATGGACCGGATGAAGACCTCGACCGGCTGCGCTGGACGCTCAAAGGTGCGATCAGCTCCGCCGAAAAGAGCATTCGCATCATGACGCCCTACTTCATTCCCGACGGCCCGATGGTCTCGTCGCTGGCCGTCGCCGCCCTTCGCGGCGTCCAGGTCGACATCATTTTGCCGGAGGTCAGCAACCTCCCCTACGTCCACTGGGCATCGATGGCTCACCTTCGCCCGCTACTGAACCGCGGATGTCGGATCTTTTATACCCCGGCGCCTTTCGACCACTCCAAATTAATGGTCGTCGACGGCGTCTGGATGCTCTGCGGCTCGGCAAATATCGACCCCCGAAGCCTTCGGCTGAATTTCGAATTCAACGTCGAATGCTGGGACCCGGAACTGGCTGGCCAGCTCGATCGCTATCTCGACAGTCGCATCGAGGACGCCCGCCAGTTGACGCTGGAGGACTACGACAACCGGTCGCGGCTTATCCAGGTGCGCGACGGCCTGGCGTCGCTGTTGTCGCCTTATCTTTAGAGCGCGCTACCGGTGGTCGTCAAAGACGGCTTCCACCTTTTCGAGCAGCGCCGAAGAGGCGACCTCCGAGAGCGCTTCGACGTCGACCCACTGCCACCCCGTTACATCACCGACGGCCCCCTGGCCTGGGTCGACTTGTAGCGCGTGGATCCGAACCTTGAGTCGGCGATGCGAAAAGACGTGGGTCACCGTCCCCAGCGCCCTGCCGATGTCGTCGGCGTCAACATCGATGGCGCCGTCGGATCGCCCGGCCAACGTCTGTGCCAGGCTGTCGACATCGGGCCAGGTTTTGCCCTCTTGTTCACAGGACGGAAATTCCCAGAGTCCGCCGAGCAACCCACCGGTCTGTCGGCGGCGCAACAACAATTGGCGCGCTCCCCCGTCATCGCGATAGATCACGCAGCACCGGGCTCGCATCGGGCGCTGTTCGGGGCGATCTCGCGGTGCAGGAAATCGCTCCGGATCACCGGTCGCCTGCGCCTGACACCACTGCTGGACCGGACAGATAAGACAGCGAGGCGACGTCGACGCACAGATCTGGGAGCCCAATTCCATGAGCGCCTGATTGAAATCGCCCGGTCGCTTTGGATCGACCAATTCTTCGGCTCGAGCCCAGATTTGTTGCTTCGCCGGTGAGCGCCGCGGCTTGCCGTCGATGGTAAAAATTCTCGACAACACCCGCATGACATTGCCGTCGACAAGCGGCGCCTGACGCCCAAAGGCGATCGACGCAATCGCCCCCGCCGTATAGGGCCCGATGCCCGGTAACTCCTGGAGTTCGGAGGCCGACTCTGGAAGCCGCCCTCCGTATTCATCGACCACTGTCGACGCCGCCCGGTGCAGGTAGCGCACCCGCCGGTAATAGCCGAGTCCCGACCACAACTCCAACACCTCTTCGACCGGCGCTTCGGCCAGTGCCTCGACGGTGGGAAAGGTCTCCATCCACCGCTCAAAATAGTCGATGACGGTATCGACTCGGGTCTGCTGGAGCATCACCTCCGAGACCCACACCGCGTAGGGATGGTCGATGCCCCTCCAGGGCAATTCGCGTTGCTGATCGTCGAACCACTCGAGCAGCGCCCGGCGAAATGGCGCCCGCTCCTCATCAGCTTGGGGCGCCCGTTGCTGCGAGGCGTCGCCACCGGTCTGCTCGTCGACTGGCGTTGGACTGCTGTCACTCATCGATACCACCGGCGTCGGTTACGTCGCATCGCAATCGGACTCACATTGCAGCGCTGGACATTCCCCATCCTCGACGGGTTCCACATCACAGCCACTGGGACATTCCGGTTCGACGACCGCCGGACAGGTCACGCAGCCATCTTCCGCCTCGTCGTAGTACTCGTCGACCCCGCAATCACCGGGACCGTCGACTCCGTCCGCCGGCCCACAGGCCATCATCAGGGCCATCGCGACCACTGCCAGATATCGTATCATGCTCGTTCCATCGTTGGTTGTCGCTGTATTGACTACTTCTTGTCGCTGCATCGACCACGGCCTTTTTTAAGGCCGCACAGACAGCGCCGAAGAGCGTGTATCAACCACGCCATTTTGTGACCAGCGCCCGGCGTCCTCAAAACTACGTACCCGCGCGGTCGTGCCCCCACCGCCCGGTGGGCCCTGACCGGGGATCAATTGCGCCTCCACTGTACCTTATGTTACCGTCGTCATCGAAATTGTGCCGCGCTCTCCAGATGCGATATCGAATCGTCACCAGCGCTATTTTTTGGCCGGCACAAACTGCCATCGGCCCCCATACTTCGGCCCCAGGCATTATTTCCATTCACTTTGTCGTTGCTCGGTTGAGCATTGCGGAACCACTATGAGTTCAGGGACCCGAGTCGGGACGGTCATCGAGGACAAATTCCGTCTCGACGAACAAATTGGAGAGGGTTCGATGGGGGCCGTTTATCGCGGAACCCAGCTGATGGTCGATCGATCAGTGGCCGTCAAACTGCTGCATCCGACCTATGCGGGCCACGAAAAGATTCAGGCCCGATTTGAGGTCGAGGCCCGCGCGATCGCCAAACTCAACCACCCCAACTGTATCACACTGTACGACTTCGGATATTCCGAAGACATGGGGGCCTTTTATACGGTCGTGGAGTACATCGACGGCGCGCCGCTAGAACAACTCATCGGCTCCGCTCCCTCCGTCGCCCGTGTCGTGGACCTGATCAAACAGGCGGCCTCCGCGCTGGGTCACGCCCACCACCACGGGATTTTGCATCGCGACCTCAAGCCCGAAAACCTGATGGTCGCCGAGATGACCGACGGCTCGGAGATGCTCAAGGTGTTGGACTTTGGCATCGCTCAGATCATGCAGGGCGGCGCCGAAGAGCAGGACGATGACTTTGAATCGGAGCGGCTCACGCGCGTCGGCGAGGTTTTCGGAACCCCGCCGTATATGAGTCCCGAACAATCGGAGTCGACCCGCGATTTGACTCCGGCCACCGACCTGTATTCTCTGGGGATCATTTTTTACGAATTGCTCGAGGGGCGGCTTCCATTTTTGGCCGATACACCGGTGGAAATCATGGCCATGCACCGCACCGAAGAGCCGCCGCCGTTGCGGCGCGTCGATGTGCCGGAGCCCATCGAAGAACTGTTATTTGAATTATTGGCCAAAGATCCGGAGGCCCGGCCCGAAAGCGGCGACCACATTGTCTCCCGCCTCGACTCCATACCGGAGGCCGAACTCGCCGGGCAGTCCCCGTCGACAGCGACCGGTTCCGACGACGGGTACGACATCGAACCGACGAAAGTCACGTCGCCGGACTCCCCCCAACAACAGCAGGGCTCGGGCTCCACGCTTCTCGGAGATCCGCCACAGAGCGATGCCGTCCGTGCCGCAGAGTCGACGTCACCGGGCGAAGAAAGTGAGTTGTACGAGCTCAGTGACATCGTCGCCGGCCCCGATGAATCGATCGACGGCGACACTCATTCCGACAACAACGACACCAACGACAACACCGACGACACCGACGAGCCAGCAGCAGCCGGCGTCAAGGCGACCCAACTCGTCGACACCGGCGCTACTCCCGACGATACGCAGACGATCGCCGCCGCCTCTCGCATCGCCGGCCACCGCAACAAATTGATCGGCGCCGCCCTGGTGATCGTGCTGTTGATCACAGCCGCCCTGGTGGGCGCCGTTATTGCATTCGAGCCATTTTCCATGGCTTCCGAAGATGAGATGAGTGAAGTCGCCGACTACGCGGCCCCGACTCACACCGACAGCGAGCCTTCCGATACCGACGCCGACCCCGACGAAGCCGGCGCCGGGGTGGCCGACGACGACAGTGACCTGGAACCGGAGGGCACACCGCCTCCGCGCGAGGTCGCTGTCTCCGCCGACGACGAAGATGATGAAATGGACGACGACGGCGATTCCGATGCCGGCGATTCCGAAGATGACGGCGCCTCCGGCGATGCCGAAGACGACGACGGCGGCCACAGCGATCCAGCACCGGCCGCCGACTCATACGACGAACCCTCCCCGGCGCCATCGCCGCAACCGGAGCCGGACACCGCTCCCGCCGATCAGGGCGCTGCGGAGCAGGACGACGACCCCGACGATGAATCTCAACAAG
>CAYUPT010000130.1:0-998 GCA_964446725.1 uncultured Bradymonadales bacterium
TCTTCTTCGGCGTGCTCTTCTTCGGCGTGCTCTTCTTCGGCATGGTCTTCGTCGGCGTACTCGCCGCCGTCCTCATCACCGGCGGGCTCGTCGGCCGCTTCACCGTAGTCGTCTTCTTCAACGGCCTCGAAGTCCTCGTCGGCCGGTTCTTCCATGAATTCTTCTTCTTCCTGGAAGTCCTCTTCAATGCCCGGCTCGACAGGCTCTTCGTCGGCTTCCGTCTCCGGACCCGAGCAGGCCACCAGCGAAAATGCAAGTCCGATGGCGCACAGCGCAAAAGCAGTCTTCTTCAGCATCACAACTCCTCTCAATCAGTATGATATACTCATTTGTTCCACCCGGCACTCTGCCAGGCGGCGCCCCCCGGTCGCGGCGGCTATTACGCCGATCGGTCGCTTCCAGCAACTGTCCGCAACCATCCAACGACGACTGTATAGTGGCCTCAAGCACGACTGAATGCAACCTCAACTCCGGCTGTGAAACGTATCCTTACATCCCCTCGTTCCACCTCATCGGTGCGCATCGATGCCGGGACCCATCGGCGAGAAGTCGCTCGACAGTTGGAACCGACGCATCGGCGCGCTACGATAGCACCGCTGTCGCTGCCAAAAACTCGCGTAACTTCCCTGCTTCGCCCTCTGCCCGGCACTGATTATGACGACCCGGTCTCGTTTTCTATCGATCATTCTCATTGCGGTACTATTACTGGTTCCGCTCAGCGCCCTCGGCGATGACCCGGCCCACGGCGACGACGAGCAATCGTACTCCGTTTCGGAACGCGAATTACTCGAGGCCGCTTCCTCGATCACTGAACAGGTCGCCGAGATCCGCGGGCTGCCGATGCAGTCCCCCATTCCCAAAGGGGTCAAAGACCGCGACCAACTCCGCGAGATGCTCGTCGAGCGATTTCACGACGAGATCTCCGAAGAGGAATTCGAGGCCGAAGCTCAGGTCTATCGCCGCCTGGGACTGATCGACGAAGACCTCGATTACCGGGA
>CAYUPT010000130.1:1008-8967 GCA_964446725.1 uncultured Bradymonadales bacterium
GGGAGATGATGCTCGATCTGCTCAGCGAACAAATCGCTGGATTTTACGACCAGGAAGCCGGCGAATTGTACATTATGGCCGGACTCCCCACTCAGCTACAGCGGCCGACGATGGCCCACGAACTCTTTCACGCCATCCAGGATCAACACTTCGATATCGAATACCTGCTCGAGCCCTTTGCATCGCAGGATAGAAGCGACTACTCGCTGGCCCGTATGGCGCTGATCGAAGGGGACGCCACGGTGTTGATGTTCGATTATACCTTCTACGAGCAGGGATTGCTGCCTCAAAATCGCGCCCGAAGTTTTGTCGACATCCCCCGCATGGCGGCCTTCGTTCTGGAACTCGATCCCATGGATATGGCCCCGGCCGAACAACTGGGCGATTCCGACGCCCTGGACCTCGGCGACGACGCCCCCAGCCTGAGCGATTCTCGCCTCGCCGACGCTCCACCGATTATTCGCGACCCGCTGCTATTTCCCTATCACGAGGGCATGCAATTTGTGGTTCGCGCCCGCTCCGGGCGCACCTGGGATGAATTCAACGAAATCTACGACCAGGCCCCGGTCTCCACATCACAAATTCTCGATCCGGAATTGTACTTCGACGGCATCGAACCCATCGACGTCCAATTCGATGCCACCGACGGCCTGCCCGATGACTACCGCCTGGCCTACGATAATGTCTTTGGCGAGTTGATGATCCGCTCCTGGCTGCGGACGCACCTCGAAGAATCGCAACCCCAACTCGCCGAAGAGGCCGCTTCCGGCTGGCGCGGCGACCGAATCCGCGGCTACGAAAGTCCCGACGGTGACATGCTCGTCACCCATCTGAGCACCTGGGATAGCGTCGACGATGCCGAAGAATTCGCCCGAGCTCTCGAGGAGATTGCGGCACTTCGCTACGACACCCCGCCGAGCCACTCGCTGGGAACCCACGGCGAATCCTGGTGCATCCGTCCCGGAAGCGACGACCGCGGCGAGCGACTGTACATCGAGCGCTGGGGACCGATGGTCCTGTACATCGAGGGCACCCCGTCGCTACTGGGCGATGACGGCGCCGAAACCGATCCGACGACCTACCTCGTCCGCGATACGGTCTGGGATTCGCATCTCCGGCTTCCCTTCGAAGAGATCTTTCATGAGGCCATGGAAGATGTCGAAAACCGCGCCGAAACCGACGCCGAAGCACTGGCTCCGGGCATCGGGTCGACCGTTCCGTTCGCCACCTTTCGATGACCTCCGGCGACCGCGCTGCGCCGCCGATATCCAGATACCGGTGCCGGCTCAGTACGGATTTCCACTGGCGTCGAAGGCCCCGTCGAAATGCTGAATCTTCGGCGGCGATGTACTCATATCGATGCCGATCACATCGAATCGATACCCGCAGCGAGCCCGGCCGTAGCGCTCATCGTAAAAGCGAGCGATCCGCGTGATCGTCCGGCGCTTTTTGGCTGTCACCGACAGTTCCGGCGTCATCGTCCCCGACGAACTCCGGGCCTTGACCTCCACAAACGCCAGTAGCGTTCCGCCCTCCACCGCCCGCCGGGCGATGATATCGACCTCGCCGAAATCGGTCTCGAAGTTGGTGGTCTCGATCTCCCATCCCCGCTCTTCGAGATAGGCTGCGGCCAGTTGCTCTCCGCGCTGTCCCCGGCGCAGATGCTCCGGCGGTTTTGCCGATTTTCCCCTACTCATCGCTCCTCCCTTTCGTCGATCATTCACATGCCAACAATTCCGGTCACTCGCCGCGCTCGGTGACAACCCCCGAAAAGGATCGCCTGTGCAGCGGACAGGGACCGTGTTCTTTTATCGCCTCCCGATGAGACGCCGTCGGGTACCCCTTATGGCTCGCAAACCCGTACTGCGGCCACTGTTGTCCCGCCTCTTCCATTCGACGATCGCGGGTGACCTTCGCCACGATACTGGCCGCCGCAATCGCCGTACTCCGTCCGTCACCGCCGACAATTGCCTGCTGTCTCCAGGTCCCCTCGGGGATCGTCATATTGCCGTCGACCAACACCACATCGGGCTCTTCGCCCAATGCGTCGATGGCGTCGCCGACCGCCATTCGCATCGCCCGAAACGTCGCCTCCAGAACATTGATCTCATCAATGATATCAGCCTCTGAAGCGGCCACCCCGTAGGCGTGCGTCCCGTCGGTCAACGCTCGATACAACCGTTCTCGATCGGCGGCCTCCAATTTCTTGGAGTCATCGAGGTCTTGGAGTTGGTCCG
The DNA here is from genome assembly GCA_964446725.1 of uncultured Bradymonadales bacterium. Lineage (GTDB taxonomy): Bacteria > Myxococcota_A > Bradymonadia > Bradymonadales > Bradymonadaceae > SLJM01. Next base: position 3,246 of record CAYUPT010000130.1, read on the forward strand.
GCAGTGCTTCGCGAACTCTAAGCACGAACGCCGCCGCGACCACCGGACCGGCCAGCGGCCCTCTTCCGGCCTCGTCGACGCCGATGACAACTCGCCGGCCTCGCTTCTCCAGCGCATCCTCCACATCACCGACTTCGGGGTCGGGCACCTCGAATAATTCACTCTGGCTCATCACGACGGCTCGCAGATCACGATTTGGCTCTGTTTGGCAGCACTTCGAAACACAGATTTGAAGTTCTCGGCGTGTCCGGAGGTCATTCGCTCTTCCGGCGGGCCAATCCAGACTGACCCCGGTGTTTGCTCCGGTTGCCGTCGTCGACCATCGACATGCAACGCAAGCGCCAGAGCGGCGACAACAGCCTGCACCTCGGCGGTGCGCGTCTTTTGCCACAATTCGCGCTGTTCATCGGTCAACGAGCCGACCTCCAGGCCGCCGTCGGCCGTCAAATCGACGTCATCGAAGCGATCGCCCAGGACGTGGCCACAGATCTTTGACCACGTCGACCGGGCACTATCCACCAGTCCCGATCCGTCCCACTGGTCCGTCCATTGAGCGACCGCTCTAAGCCACTTGAATGGCGAGTCGAATTCGACGGTATCGCCGTCTCCGTCGCGTCCCTTTTGGCGAACCTCATCGGGGTCGACGCCCAGTTCCTCCAGGTCTTGCTCGAGTTGAAAGGAATTCATCACGAAGTCGGGCATCTCCTGGCGCCGCTCCTGCAATTGTCGACGACGTGCTCTCAGGGAATCGAGCTCGCTGCGGGCCTTCCGGTACTGAGGATCGCCTTCGATACTCCGTAACTCGTCTTCCAATTGTTCGATGGCCTGGCGCAGCTTTCGGGCCTTGGGCAATCGCTGCAATAACTCCATTTCGTCGTCGACCCCGGCGTGCATCAACATATGTTCGACGCGATCGCGAAATAAAATCTCTTGTTCGCGCACCTGGTTGAGGCGCCGGCGAATCGAGTTGAGTCGAACCTTGCGCAGACTGGCTCGCCCCCGGTTGTTGTAGTAGTGGAGCAGGTCGAATCCGGCGACCGCCCACCCCGGTATGCTGCCCAGCGCCAGGATTCGATAGGACTCGTGGAAAATAAAACTGGCCACAATCGCCACCAGCGCCACGGCGATCCCCGCCCAGAATACCGGCGATCGAAGCGGCGTACCCGGAAGCAGATCGTGGATCTTCTCGAGCTCCTCGTCCTCCTGGGAGCGAAGCCGATCGAATTCGGTCTCGAATTCGTCGAGGCGATCCTCTTTATTGTTCAAAAACTCGATATCCTCTTCGGAGACCGCGTCGACATCGATGTCGTCGAGCTTTTCTTGGGCGCGCTCGATCTTCTTTTCGAGTTTCCGTCCCTCGCCGAGGGCCTGTTCGCTCTCCTCGATATTCTGTTCGATCGATTTGAGTTCGTCCTCCACCGATTCCACTTCCAGGGCCGTCAGATACTGGTCGACCACCTCTGGAATCTGCGGATCGTCGCCGTACTGAGCCCCCGCCGCCGGGGCCGGCACCTCGTCGGCGCTAAAGCGCCATAGATTCAACGGAAAGAAGACTCGAAGCCGCGGCAACTTCAATTTATTGCGAAGCGCCGACTGAACATCGGAGGCCCCGGACACCAGATCCTCGTAGCCCCCACTGGCTTTGCGCTGAAGCCGCACACTGTCGGCCGCACTGCGGCGGATAATGCGAAATACGGGGCCTGAATCGCCGGTCTCCAATACGGCGGCCAACTTGACCGAATCCCCGAATTGGAGGCGCTGTCGACAATCCTCGGTCAGGTGTTTTGGAAAAAGACAGGCCACCAGCAGGTCGTGAACATCGCCGACGGTCACGTCCTGGGGCAACTCCAGTTGTGCCAGCGTCCCCTCCGGCCGAAGCCGGCAGGGCCGATCAGCACCCAGAACCCCCTGAAATATCAATTCGCGAAGACGCATCAACGACCACAATTAGAATGTTCATTATCGACTCGCTACCGGTCACCTCGCATCATACGCCGAACCCGCCAACCCGGTAAAGGTATCCAGGACTACGCCTCTCCACTCCGATTCCCGCACACAGCTACCACACGCTCACATTCTGCTTTTTGACCTTCCTTTGCCCCCTTTGCCTCTTTGCGGTTCAACCCCTTCCCCACTTTGCGGCACCCAAAAAGGAAAAGGCGAGCCGCCGGCTGTTGACCGGTCGCTCGCCTTCTCGTCGCGCTCTATGTCTATCCCGCTTCTCAGCTTCCTTTGCGGTTACGCATGCGCTGGATGCGCGCTTTCTTACCGGAACGGTCGCGAAGATAGTACAATTTCGCGCGCCGCACGCGGCCCATCGAGGCCCGCTCGATCTTGTCGATGCGCGGGCTGTGAATCGGAAAGATTCGCTCCACTCCGACGCCGTGCGTAATCTTGCGGACGGTCATCGTCTCCTGAATGCCCGCTCCACTTCGAGAAATGACCACGCCTTCAAATACCTGGACGCGCTCTTTTTCGCCCTCTCGAATCAACAGGTGAACTTTCACCGTGTCGCCGGGCCGAAAGTCGGGATGATCGTCGCGAAGCTGCTGGTCGTTGATTTTTTCGAGAAGTTCCATCGTCATGCTCCCGTCATCGTGAAAGGACGTCTGGCGACGGCGAATCGCGGAGATGTTCACCGTCTAAAAATCTAGTTTCAAACCCGTCGTCTACGGCGTGTTCCGGGCCTCGAATGTTGGGATCGAAGCCACCGGACCCATCGCTGGAGACGGGGAGGGTTATCACCGGCGCCGCAGAACTTCAAGTCTCGAATATATTGACCGCGACCAGAGCAGCCGCGATCGAGTTGATAGGTTGCGTCGACTTGTCGGCGACGCCGTGATCCGCCATAAAGACCGCCGATTCGACACTGCATTGCCACGATTGCCGAGGGCGTTCTATGACCGATCGCGCACATTCGGGCCCCACCGACGACCTGTCGACGCTGCTTGTCACCGGCGCCGCCGGCGGACTGGGCGTCCATCTCGTCGAGACCCTGAGCCGGGCGGGCTGGCGCATCGTCGCCTTCGACCGAAGCGATCCCGTCGAGGAGCACCGCGATTCGCTGCTCCATCACCAGGACCACGTGGAGTGGTTCCGCGGCTCCGGGACCGAATCGGAGTTCCGGGAATTGCTCAGCCGCTGCGACGGCGTCGTCCACGCCGCCGGTGTCGCCAGCCTGTCGGCCGACGAGCACAGTCTCTTTGCGACCAATCGCGATCTGCCGCGACGACTCTTTTCGCTGTGTTGCGATGCCGACATCGAACACGTCGTCCATATCAGCTGTGCCTCGGTGTACCGCGCCGACGTCGAGGTCCGCGACGAGACGTCGCCGACCCAGACCTACAATGAATTCGAGGAATCGAAACTGGCCGGCGAGCGGGCCATTCGCGATATCGCCGATCGGCGCGAGGATGCCCCGGCATTGACGATCTTGAGGTTGGGCCTGCTGTATGGGCCGGGCTGTACGTCGATGGGCGCCGGGATGGTGACACTTCCCGCAATCTTGCGCGATGTCTCGCGCTATTTGCCGGGCATCTCCGGAGGCCCCCGCACCAACTGGTGTCACGTCGAAGACGCCGCCTCGGCGGTACAACTTCTGGTGGGTCATCCCGAGGCCGACGGCGAGATCTTCAATGTCGCCGACGACACGGCCCTGAGCTTTGGCGAAGTCCTCAATTCTGTCATCGAGGGCTACGATATCGACCTCGGCCCATCGGTGCGCATCCCGAGCCTGGCGCTGTGGGCGGTGCTCAGCCCGCTGCTCGACAATGACTGGGCCTTTCAAAAAGCGCGCTCTCTTCTGCGATGGCTGTGGCGCCGGGTCCAGCGCGATCGCGACCTGGACAGTCCGCTGACACCTCGACTCGACCGCGACGCCCTCTTCTATGTGCGAGACGACGCCATTTTGGTGGCCGACAAATTGCGCTCGCTGGGCTGGGAACCGCAGTGGCCCGACTATCGCGAGGGGATCGCCGAGACCATTCGCTGGTATCAACAAGAGGGGTGGGCGCCGAATTACGAACTCGACAACATCGCCGATCGCCACGACGAACCGGCATCTCATCTCGACTACGACGAGCACCTCACAGGGCATCTCGACGACCCGTCGTCGACGGCCGTCGACCTGCACCTCGAATTGTCCTGGCCGTCGATCCCGTGGCCGCTCTCCGGAGGCGACGGACTCCTTCAGGGCCGGATTTCAATTCCCGGGATCGCCGACTCCAGTCCCCTCATCGGCACCGTCGAGCTTCGGTGGATGCCGGTTCTACAACTGGAGTACGAGTTCGGCTTTCGCAATCTCGACGACCGAGCCTGCCGGTTTCACGGCACTCGGCGCTTCGACGCCACCGCTCCGTCGACATCGCTTCGACGCATCCAGGGAACCCTTGTCGATCGCTACGGTGAGACGATCGCCGATGTGGTCGCCACATCCAGCGACGGTCCCATCCATCGACTGACATCTCCGACGGAGTAGCACTGTGCCGATGAACTCTACGCTTCGCTCGTCGTATCGCGACCGCCCCTCTCGATTTAATTCCGTCTCCGAGAAGACCTGGAGCAGCTGGCACTGGCAACACCAGCACCGCCTGCGCACACGCCACGACTTCGACGGCGTGCTGTACCTAAACGAATGCGAACGCCGGGCGTTTGAGGACGGCGCCGATCGCTTTCGCGTCGCCGTCACACCGCACTACGCGGCACTGATGGATACCGACAATATCCGGTGTCCGATCCGCCGCCAGGCCCTTCCGCACCCCGACGAATTGCAGGACTACCCCTTCGAGCGCAGCGACCCGCTGGCCGAAGAGGAGCATATGCCCGTCGCCGGACTGACGCATCGCTACCCGGATCGGGCCTTGTTATACGTCACGCACCACTGTCCGATGTACTGTCGTCACTGCACCCGCAAGCGCAAAGTTTCAAACCCCGACACGGCGGCATCGAAAGCCCAGCTTCAACGGGGCATCGACTACATCGCCGACACCCCCGAGATCCACGACGTCATCCTCAGCGGCGGCGATCCGCTGACCCTCTCCGACCGGCGTCTCGACGAAATCCTCGGCCGCCTGCGCAACATCGATCACGTCGCCGTTATCCGCCTGGGCACTCGAAATCCCGTCACACTGCCCCAGCGCATCACCCCCGGCCTGGCCAATATCCTCGACCACCACCGACCGATCTACGTCAACACCCATTTCAATCACCCCGCCGAACTCTGTAAGGAATCGGTCCAGGCCCTGGAGCGACTCGTCGACGCCGGCTGTATTCTGGGCAATCAGATGGTGCTGCTTCGCGGCGTCAACGACAATGCCGACACCGTGATGACGCTCAACCGGATGCTATTGCGCCACGGATGTCGGCCCTACTACATCCTCCAGTGCGATATGGCCCGGGGCATCACCCACTTTCGAACACCGCTAAAGAAAGGCCTGGAGATCATGGATCATCTGCGCGGGCGCATCGGCGGCGTCGGCGTCCCCGATTTTGTCGTCGATCTACCCGGCGGAGGCGGCAAAGTCGAATTGCTTCCGGAGTACATCGTCGACCGTCGTCCCTCCGAGCACGGTGAAATGGTCACATTTCGCAATTTTCAGGGCGAGGAATTCGAGTTTGTGGACATCGACGACGATATTGGATGTTAGTTGATGGTTAGTTCTTCCCACCGCACGGTTCCGGCATGGTCACCTGACACCTACAAAAACGCCTGACGATGCCCAGG
>CAYUPT010000131.1:0-8921 GCA_964446725.1 uncultured Bradymonadales bacterium
TCCTGGACCAGAAAAAATGCCGTACTGCGGCCGTCTTTATGCCAGAAATCGTCGTAATAGGACGGAATTCCGGGATGGTCGAGACGCTTCAGGGTCTGTGCTTCGCGCTCGAATAACTCCACCGCTTTAAGCGTATCGGCCCGGCGGACCAGCATCTCTTTGATGGCCACAATACGACCGTCGTCCAGGCGCTTCGCCCGGTAGGTAGTCCCGAAACTGCCGTTCCCTGCCGTATTCAGTAGCCGGTAGCGCCCGTCGAGTGCGGTCGGTTCACCACATACCTCACATTGCGCCTGGGTTGGCACCTCTTCGGTACACTGAGCGCAGACGATGGTTGTGACTTCGTTGCTCGGTTCAGTCATTGATACGTCTCAAAGCCTGCCAGTAATTTAGTGTCATTCGTCCGTGAAGGTCCGTGGCATCTTCGGCGATATCGATGGCGGGGTCAAAAAGGGGAAGAGAATCGAGATCTGGCGCTATTTCTGACCTTTGCATGTACCTCGGAGCTGCACTTGGGGGGTAAATCGGGCAAAAAAAATGAGTTGGACCAGAAAGACGTTGAATCTCGAAAAATTATCCACGCTCCGGGGGAGCGAAAAATCGGTGTGAAGGCCGGGATCTGGCGCTATATGGGGATGATGCATGTACCTCGGAGCTGCACTGCGGGGCGAAAGTGGTCAAAAACTGACTCCAGCCGGAGCGTGTGGAGTCTCGAAAAATTCGACTGCGCTCCCGGGGGCAAAAAATTGGCGCAAAAATCGGGATCTGGTGCTATATCTGATTTTTACATGTACCTCGGAGCTGCACTAGGGGGGCGAAATCGGGCAAAAAATAAGCTGCACGAGAAGTGGGTTGAATCTCGAAAGAGCACCCACGCTCCGGGGTGCGAAAAATCGGCGCGAAGGTCTGGATTTGGTGCTATGTGGGGATGATGCATGTACCTCGGAGCTGCACTGGGGGGCGAAAGTGGTCAAAAACTGACTCCAGCCGGAGCGTGTGGAGTCTCGAAAAATTCGACTGCGCTCCCGGGGGCAAAAAATTGGCGCAAAAATCGGGATCTGGTGCTATATCTGATTTTTACATGTACCTCGGAGCTGCACTAGGGGGGCGAAATCGGGCAAAAAATAAGCTGCACGAGAAGTGGGCTGAATCTCGAAAGAGCACCTACGCTCCGGGGGGCGAAAAATCGGTGTGAAGGCCGGGATCTGGTGCTATATGGGGATGATGCATGTACCTCGGAGCTGCACTGGGGGGGATGATGCATGTACCTCGGAGCTGCACTGGGGGGCAAGAACGGGTGATTTCTGCAGAACTGGATGGGTTAATATCGTGATAATGGACGGAGTTAAGTGGGGAGCAACACTGCTTCGCATTTATGCCCCTCCACCGCGGCGTGGGGAGGCGTGGGATCAGAGATTTGCATCGACCCCATCGACTGCTCGTTGAACTTCACTCGCAGCCACTTCCCCGCTCCTCCGCTCGCGGGGAAGAGCGAGTGCCTAACTGCAACTTGCAACCTGCCTCGCGCCCGCTCCTTCGATCGCGGGCAAGAGCGTAGTTCGTCGATTCGAAAATTATACATCCAACGCCCCTGCCCAGAGCATGATTCGCTGTGCGAATCTGCGTCTCGACCGGGGAGCGCCGTCAACTCGGGCAGCACCCGGCGATCGAAATACAAAGTCGACGGTACCAAGTCGAGTACATGTTTGGCGACGACGCCTGCCGGTCGATTACCACTGAACGGACTCTCCGGCCCAGTCGAAGAATTGACCGCTGTCGTCGGGCTCCAGATCGCCGATGACGTCCAGAAGTTGACGTGCGGCGCGCTGGGTTGGGAAAACCTGGTCTTCTGGAATGTTGGAGCGAAAGGGTTTGGATAATTCGGTGTCCACAGTGCCCGGATGCAGTGCGACACAGATGGTGTCGCCCGTACGCCGGTGGCGGCCCAATTCGATAGCGGCCGTTCGCGTAAACATATTCTGAGCGGCCTTGGAAGCTCGATAGGAGTACCAGCCGCCGAGGTGATTGTCGCCGATACTGCCGACCCGGGCCGAGAGGTTGGCGACGACGCAGCGCCGGTCGCGTCGGATCAGCGACGAAAAGTGTTTGAGCACCAAAAGTGGGCCGAGGCTATTGACGCGAAATGCGCGCATGGTGGCGTCTGGATCGACGTCATCGAGTTTCTTTTCGGGCCGGATATCCTCTGACTTATCGTGGAGGAATCCGGCGACATTGAGCAATAGATCGAAATGGCCCAGTTTGTCGGATGCCACGTCCGCCGCTTCGGCAATTTGTTGTTCATCCGTCACATCCAGTGCTGTAATGTGGAGGCGGTCTGGGCTGTCGTCGGCGAGCGATTGCAATTCGGTGGCCTTCGACGGATTGCGGCAGGTGGCGAGAATGCGTTCTACGTTATCTCGCTCGACCAACTGGCGCACAAACGCCAGCCCCAGGCCTCGACTGGCCCCCTGGACGACGGCGTGGACGGGGTTATCGAAGCCTTTTAGAGTTGGTTTTCGCATCGATGTATCCGGGGGGGGAAGGTACTGAAATGGCGCTCGCGGGATACTGGTAACTTAGTCACGGCAATACCGCATTTCAATTGTTGAGATGCTCGCTTCCGGAGATATTGATGGCAACAAATGCACCTCATGATCCCGATAAACTGGTCGGCAGCCGGTGGACGGCCGTCGAGGTTAAGGAGCGCCGAAAGCACTGGGAGGTCGTCGAATTTCGAACGAAACCGAAAGAAGTGGTGTTGCGCGCCGTCATCGATGGCCACCGGCGACAAATCCCGTGGCGTAACCTGCGCAACCGAGAAAAGTGGGTGACGGGCTGGCAGTGACGATTCCGAGGGAGCCGCCGACCGTTCGAGGGAATCGCCGGCCGTTCTGTTGCGCGTTGCTAAAAGGAGTACGTGATTCCAACGCCGAGTTCCCAGGTAATCGTACCGCCCGCGATGCCCGCAAAGGCGTAGCCCGAGCGGCCGGTCAGCCAGGCGTCGCCAAAGCCAAAGCGGTGGGCCAGGCCGGCCGTCAGGGCGGGAGTGGTGCGGCGGTCGAAGGGAGTCGACAGCGTTGTGGCAAAGTCGACGTCGACGCCGATACGGGCTGCCAGTATGGCGCCGATCCAGCGGTTGTCGATGCCGATCCGGGTTCGCAGCGCCGGGGTGGTATCGCCTCGAAACAGCATCGATGGAGCGACCTCGATAGAGGGCACCAGACGGTAGCGTTCGGCGTCGATGACGTCCGTTTCGGCTCGCAGCGGCAACTCGACACCTTGCGGCCCCGGCCTGTAGCGCAGCCCCGTCGAGAGTTGCCAGCGATTCAGGTGGTAGCCGTAGTGTATCGAACCGGCCTTCGTGGAGGCAGCGACGGTCAGTCCATCGTCGGCGATCGGCAACGTATCGGCGGCCGTCGCCGGGAGAGGCGAGACCAGTACCGCTGTAAGACAGCCCAATACGAGCATCCACAGCCGTCGGTAGGACGCTGGGTTCTTATGGGAACGATCGATCACAGTTCCTCCGGCGGCCCGTCGTGTGGCTCTACACCGGAAGGCCAGTGTTGGGGATCGGCAAAGTCTGTATCGTCGCCGCGGTAGTCGTCGATAAAGACGTCGACCGTCTCAAGGAGTTGGCGCCGCCCGGTGGACTCGTCGATGGTCGCCGGATGGTCGGATGCAAAGCGCGACGGCTCAGGGCCGTCGACGAGTTGAAAGTGGTTTTGTCCCTCCACGACGGCAAGTGGAATCTTGGTGTCGAAGAGCCGGAGTTCGTCGGCGATCTCGTCGGGGGGGATGCGGCCGTCGCGTTCGCCGGCGATGGCAAAGACGCGGCCGGCAGAGCTTCGCTCGTTGAGGTCGTCGGCGTCGGCGCTGTCGGGAATCGATTGAAGCAACAATAGATGGGAGACTCGATCCGGGGCGCGAAGCCAGGTCTTGGTGGCGACGACGCCGCCCAGGCTGTGACCAGTTGCGATTGCCGGTTCGTCGGAGACGCGTCCTTCCAGAAGGTCACCGGAGCGGTCGGAGGCCCGGTCTATGGCGTCGATGACCGCCGGTCCATTGCCCGTCGAAAAAATCGCCAGATCGAAGGCATGTTCAGGAGCGGCGACCACGAACCCCCGACGGGCCAGATGTCGGGCCAGCCAGGCGTATTGGTGAGCTTTGACGTCTCCACCGTGCAACAAAAGCGCCAGTTCAAAGGGACCGTCGGCCAGCTCTCGGGGCCCGTCGGTCGGAAGATAGACCAGTGTGGAGACCGTGTCGTCGACGCGAACGCGAAGGTCTCGTTCGACGACGGCGACACCGTAGTCGCCGACGTCATCAGCGGACGGTTCGACGAGAAATGTGGGCTCTGGATCGGCGCATCCGGTGGCGGCGACGGTGGCCATCGCGACGGCCATCGCCACTACGATCCGAGGGCGAAATGTTGTGGCGATGCCGTTGTTCATGGGGCCATTGAGACGTCTGGATGTGAGCCGGTTAGCCGATGCCGGCATTGAAGATCTGTCCATTCACGGCTGTGACAATTGTGGAATGGTGGCCGGCGAACGGAGCCCTATGACTAGTTGTGGAGTCCGGCGGTGTCCAGTGGGAGGCCCGAGGAACTGTGGTGCGTGGATAGAGCGGTGAGTGCCGGGATGTCCCGAGGTCAACGGCAATCTTCCCTGCGCTGATGTTCGGCGGCGTTCCAGCGTTCGGCAATCCCGTGTCAGTGCGATAGCGGGCATTGTAGGGTTGACTCAGTTGCATTCGTGGATAGTCGTCGGTCGACGCACGAAGGCGATCACTACGGAAGTCAAACGCCGCCAAATGTAGGAGAAATTGCGATGTCACACCGAGACGAGAGCACGATGACGACCGAGATTGCCGAAAAGACCTACTGGGTGGGAAATCGACCCGAGGGTGAGATCTTGTACTCCAATTCCTTTTTGCGGCGCTTTGGTGGCGATGGGGAACAGCGCCATTTTAATCTGCTCGTCGATCCGGCCTCCAGTGGCGACTTCCAGGTCGTCCTGTCGAAGATCGCCGATGTACTGGGAGAGGTCAGCGAAGTCAGTGCCATGGTGCTCAACCACCAGGACCCGGATCTGAGCTCGTCAGTCGGTGTATTGCTCGAGGAGTACGTGCCCGATGCGCCGGTATTGTGCACCGATGATACCGGGGAGTTGATTCACAATTACCACGACGTATCGCCGGGGCAGTTGGTAGAGCTCGAGGACTATCCAAAGGGACTGGAGTTGCCAACCGGTGACGTGGTGATCCCGGTGGCAGTGCCGTTTTGCCACTTCCGGGGAGCGACGATGCTCTACGACCCGGAGACGAGAGTACTGTTTAGCGGTGATCTCTTCTCGTCGGTCACGGCACCTGGTGCCGATGGTCTGATGGCCGATGAGAGCGACTGGGCGGGAATGCGGGCTTTTCATCAACTCTATATGCCGACCCGATCGGCGGTGGTAAGTGCCATCGAGCGCATCGAGGAATTCGAGCCGGCGGTCGAGCTTATCGCTCCTCAACACGGCCGGCTTATTGCCGGCGACAATATATCGAAATTTGCAGAGCGATTGGCGTCATTGCCGATGGGCGTCGATGTGGCCGATGGCGATGGCCCCGAAGAGGGGGCAGGTTCGGTGCTGCTCAGGGTTGTCGATACTGCAATGGAGACGGTCGGCAAGGGAGCGACGCAAGAGGTCCTCGATGATGACTCCCAACGCAGCATAACCACGGCGACTGTGGAGCGCATCGTGCGTCGTCTCTGTGAGAACGCCAACCACCGAGCGGCGAATGTGATTCGATACACCGCCATCGAAGCCGCCGCAAATTTCGATGCCCCGACGCCGGCAGTGCTTCCCGACGAGACGTTTGTCACCGCAACAGATGATGATGCAGCCAACACAGCGAACGCTGGATTTAGCGCTGTAAAATAGCCTGCGGGCGACGGTACAAATGGTCCCCGAAATACGGTCGAAATGCACCCCGAGGTAGATGCAAAAGGCAGTAATAGCGGCAGATCCGGGGAGTCGGGTAGGGTTCTGGTTGGCACCGGTGCTGTGCGTATCCGAACTCGGATCTCGTTGATCCCAACCGGGGGGGCGAAATGTGCGATACTGAGTCCAGTATCGTCTATCTCGAGTTCAATGTGGGGGGAGCGCTCAAAGCACCGGTAGATTGCAGTATTTGGCGCTATAGCTTCGGGATGCATGTACCTCGGAGCTGCGCTCGCCCCATATTGAGACACCCCAACCAGGGTGGGCTTATGCACCGTTTCGATCACGGTACAAAGGTGTAGGCCTCGGTCATTGGCAGGTCTTCATCGCCACCCACTGAGCGCAGATTGAGGACTCCATCTTCAGCACAGTAGTAGTACTGATCGCTGCCGGGTTCGACGGTGATCAGCCGGGTATCTTCGTCGACGTCATAGGAACCGGTGACAGACCGGTCGACGGTGACCTCGTCAGCAATGCAATCACAGCCGGGGGCTTCGTCGGAGTTCGGTGTTTCGGGTTCACTGCACGCCAGGGGCAGTCCGACGTATTGCTCGGCGGTGGAGGCGAAGGAGTCGCAATCGTCGATGTTGGCGAAGTCGATGCAGTATTGCGGAATATGCATGTCGAGGTCGACGACGACCTCCAGATCGCGCACAAGGCTTCCATCATCGAATTCAATGGTGCCCGACCCTTCGCCAACCCAGTAGTCGAAGGTGCGGACGTCGGCGTCGGTACAACCGAACTGGTCGAATGTCTCCTGGAGCTCGAAGTCGCTACAGACCTCTGCGTTTTCCCACGAGCCTTCGATGTGACCGCCGCAGGCGTCGGGTTGGGTCATGACGGGCATACACTCCGGTTGTGATGGGGGCTGGGAGTGATTGTGTTCGGCTCCGTCATCGTCTTGATTCTGATTCGACAGCTCAATGGGTTCCGGTTCTCCGCAGGAAATCGCGAAGACGGCGGCCGATAACAGGGCGAATATTTTGGGGGGCAGTTCAGTCGACATCAATGCTCATCCAGTTCGATGGAGGGTCCACTCAAAAGGTGGGAGTGTGGCCACAACGGGGTGTATAAGATCACATCAAAACTAACAAAGAGTGAGGCGGTCTCCAACGGGCGTCGCTGGTCAGATGTAATGGGGGAGCAGTGAACTCAGCTCGCAACGACGCAGACCGTTCTCCATATCGATAGATGTTATTGCCGGTGTCGATTGCGTTGATGTCGCCGGCCGTAGCGATGGCCTCGATGCATCTTCGAGATAAACACAAATGCCAGCGATGACGGCAGATCCGGCAAAAAATTCGGCGGGTTGAGTCGAGGGGCGATGGTGGGAAATATCCCCTAATATACGGCCTCGATGCATCTCCGAGGTAGATGCAATTACCAACAATGGCGCCAGATCCGGCACATGTTTTGGTGGCGTGGAGTGACGTCGGTGGGTCGGTGTGATTTGCCATGGCACGCATTGAAATGCGAACGTATTATACTGTGTATGCGAGCAAATACATTCAATTGGTGTTGCCAGTTCGTTGGAATTGGGCTGGCAGGTAACGCTTGATGTGCGGGGCTGAACTCGAATCCGATCAATCCACAACGGAGCGCGATAATGAAAAAAATACTGTCAATTGTCCCGGGAGTGATTGAGGCGATGTCCGAAATTGCGAGCCTCGATGATGCCCATTCCTGGATGTCTTCGGCGGTTCGGGGACCCTACGGACTGATTGTCACGGCCGAAAACCGGGAACAACCGCCTCGCCCCGAGCAGTTGCTTGAGTTGTACGAATTTGAAGGTTGTCCGTTTTGTCGCAAGGTCCGAGAGGCGATGACGGAGCTCGATCTCAGTTATATCAGCCGGACCTGTGCGTCTGGATCGAAGGCAAAACGACGGGAGATTGAGCGGCGAGGCGGAAAGCAGCAATTTCCGTATCTCGTCGACGCTAATACATCGACAGAACTCTATGAGTCCGAAGATATCATCGAGTATCTGACCGATACCTACGGGCCGGGGCGAAGTGGTCTGAGTCGTGCGGTGGCTCCACTTCAGACAATCGGGGCAGCCGCGGCTTCGGTGGTGCGTCCCGGAGGCCGGCGGGTGCGTTCCGGTTTTGAATTGCGGTCACAGCCCGATGAATTGCCAGTGATGTACAATATCGAGGCCTCGCCCTTTTGCCGGAAAGTCCGGGAGACGTTCAATGAATTGAATCTGGATTACATTGTGCAAAATGTCGGAAAATTCAGCGCCAGAAGGCCGGAGCTAGAGGAGCGAGGCGGATCGATGATGGTGCCCTATCTCATCGATCCCAATCGGGACGTCGAAATGTACGAGTCCGATGCCATTATCGCCTATCTGGAGTCCAATTACGGCGAGGTCTGAGGGGACGTTGGGAGTACCGGTGAATTTCAGTATTCGTTGCTATAGCTATGGAATGCATCTACCTCGGAGCTGCATCGGGGCCCTGTTTCGGCCGGTTGGGGAAATGTTGAAATTCCCTAGTAGATGGTGCGCCCAACGCGTCACGACCGCGCAGTTACGTGCGGCATACCCAGCATAATCTCGACGTTGAAAAAAAGACCTTCAACTTCGGCTCAATGTATCTCAAACCAGCGATGAAAGTCGGGTCGGAGAGCAGAGCGTCGCAGTCGAAGAATCCTTGTAACGTTCAGCCGATAAAACATGTGCCCTGGTCTCCATCGGCTGATTCCGCACAGATGCCGCTGCAGCACTGATCGTCGTAGCTGCACGTCTCACCATACGGGAGGCATTCCATCAGGCTACAGGTGTCGGTTTGTCCGTCGCAGATCAGCGGAGCACAGCAGTCGTTGTTTGTGTCACAGGTGGCATCTTCGTAGACGCATTGTGGGTCGTCGCCGTTGTCATCGCCACCGCCGTTGTCGTCGCCACCGCCGTTGTCGTCGCCACCGCCGTTGTCATCG
>CAYUPT010000132.1:0-3086 GCA_964446725.1 uncultured Bradymonadales bacterium
TACGACTTCGCCGGGGACGCCAATAATTTTCTCTGCAAGGCATCCTCTCGGAGCGAATCAATCACGTGATGCGTCGCCAAAGACGGCACCCTGACCGATTGAACGAAGACCTGATCGATGATCGTCGAGTTGCGTCAGCGCTGCGACTGGTCTTGCGATGGGTAGCACGCGCACGACGAATCGGTCAAGGTTCACTCACCGGCGGCCCTCGGTAGCCCCGGAGGCTCCAATCGCCGCGCATCCCGTCTGAGACGACGACGTCGGGCCTTGCAACACCGCTGTCTGGTGACCATCATAGGCGGCCGCTCCAGGATACGGAGCATCCACCCTCGTTTTTGCGTTGTCAGACACCATGGTCGACTTTGAAGGTCTCAAAACCGGGACGGTCATCGACGATCGATACGTCGTCGAGTCGCTGATCGGTACCGGTGGATACAGCGAAGTTGTCGCCGCCCGCGACGAGCATCAGCAGCGGCCGGTGGCGATCAAGGTGCTGCATCCGGAGGCCACCGACAACGATCCGCGGGCTGTGGAACGGATGCGCCAGGAAGCCGAAATCCTGCGGGCCATCGACCACCCCAACATCGTGCGCATCTACGACGTCGGCGCCTTCGAAGGCGGCGACTACCTGGTGATGGAACGCGTCGACGGTCAGGGCCTGGACGCCCTGTTAGAAGAGCGCGGACGCCTCGATACCCGCGAACTACTGCCGATCGCAGAGCAACTTCTCGACGCGCTGGGTGCCGCTCACGACACCGAGATCCTCCACCGCGATCTCAAACCGGAAAATATTCTCATCTCCGATGACGGGACGATCAAACTCGTCGACTTCGGCGTCGCCAAGGCCAATCGCCTGCTCAATGCCGAAGATCCGGAAGACGGCATTACACTGGTCAAGACGCGCTCCGGCAGTTTTGTCGGAACCCCCCGATACGCGGCGCCGGAGATGGTCGTCGGCGACCCGCTGTCTCCGGCGACAGACCTGTTTTGCGTGGGGCTTATCGTCTACGAAGCCCTCACCGGCGAGTCGCTGCTCGAGGGCAATACCCAGAGCGAGTTGATCAACCAACTGGTCTTTCCCCGTCCCTTCGATCTGGACGACCTCGACGACGCCTGGCAACAGTGGCTGACCCCGGTTCTCAAAAAGAGTCCCGAACATCGAACGGCTTCCGTCGAACAGGCCCGTCGGCGTCTCGACGAGATCGATTCCGACGACCGGCCCGTCTCGTCGTCGCCACAACCTTCGTCGAAGCCGAGACGCGGCGATGTCGCCGGTGACCAACACCATCCGACCTTTGGCGACGCCGCTCCAAAGACCCAGGCCGAAGGACCGCCCTCCTTCGGTCCGGCACATTCGGCAGCCGACGCCGCCACTGCCGGCTTCGGACCACCCGATCAGGCGGCCACCGTCGAGCGTCCGCCGCCGGATTTTACCGAGGACCACGACCTCGAATCATCGAGTCCCGATGCCGGCGACTCCGATAACCGGGACCCAGCGGAGCACCGGGCGGACTCCGGCCCCGATTCGTCGAACCGGCGAAGAAATGGCGGTGCCGATGAATCCTCGCAGGACGATTCCCCGGATTCCGACGGCGAGGCGTCGACCACGACATCGACGGTCCTTTTGTTCTTGATTGTCGCCCTTCTGGCGTTCATCATCGCCGGCGTCGCCCTCCTCGGTGGCACCGGTGGATGACCACCCAATCGACTCCTCTGATCACCTGCGATATCCCCATGTCTCATCGAAACACCGCAACGCTCTCTCTGATCGCCCTCCTCGCCGTCCCACTCGCCCTGGCAGGCTGCGATCGGGAGCGAACCGTGACACCGCTGACCGATCGGGAAGTCCAACAGCTGACCGAAGATCAGCCCCAGATTTTTGTGGAGACCCAGAATACGTTGACCCTGGAGGGCATCGAAGACCTCTATCTGGGCCAGGACTACGACGAAGCCATGAACGTCCTCGATGACTACTGCGAGCGCATCATGACCTACGACGGTGGATGGCGTCACAGCGACGCCGTCTTCAAGGGATGCATTATCGACGAGGGGACACACTACAAGACGATCCGCGCCGGATTCTGGCCGTTTCGCGACGACGAATTGTCGACGCTCGAAATCGAAGATCGCGTCATCGAACCCGATGTGGTTCGGGCCCGATTTACCGAACTCTCGGACCGATTGACCGAAGATCTGCCCCGCGGAGGTCTGTTGATGATGGCGTCGCCGGACTACCGGCTGATCGCCAACTGGGACGATGGCACCGATGAACCGGCGCATATCACCATCGGCTTCCCCCCTCCCTGAGCCACCTTCAGAAGTGATGCAAAAACAAAACGCCGGCTTCGATCTCGAGGATCGAAGCCGGCGTTTCTGCGTTGCAGGGCTCCCGTGTTGTACATCTGCCGCTCCGTTTACCCCGCGGGGCGGACCGGGCGGTCAAATGATCAGACAATGCCGGCGAGCTGCAGCGCCCACTGGCCGACGGAACCGACAAAAGCCATGATCAGCGCCGCCAGAAAGGCCGAACCAAAGCCGTCGATCGAGATTCGGTCCGACATGCTGTCGACGATCTTGAGGATGATGGCGTCGATGATCCACCGCGTGATAAACGCCAACAGCAAGGCGATGCCAAAGGTTCCAATGGCAAAAACGGCGAAGAACAGCCAGCCCAGAAAGAAGTTGAGCACCCCGAATAGCGCGGCGACGACCATCACGCTCTTGGCGTCGCGCACCGTCACCCCGTCGAGCACTGTCGCCGCAACCCACACGGCAAACGACAGAACGAGCCACGATATAAAGATTCCGCTCAGCGTTTCCATATTCGACCTCCGGCGTTCGGTATGCCGCCCTGAATAGATGACGGCTGCGCTCGGAAGTTAGACGCCGCACGGTAAACTTCAAGTCTCCTCCGGGCTCGCATCGGCGCCGGGCCTCTCACCACCGATGTTTGATCGCCTCACGCCCGACACTGCCGAAGGCGGGGACGCCTCCGTCTCCACCTTCGCTCCGGCCACAACCTGCGCTGCCGAAAGGCCCCGATATGCCTTGCGCTATCGGGGAATACGCCTTGTGAGCTAACACCG
>CAYUPT010000132.1:3186-8920 GCA_964446725.1 uncultured Bradymonadales bacterium
GTAGCCTGCGCCAATAGAAGGCCCCGATATGCCTTGCGCTATCGGTGAATACGCCTTGTGAGCTAACACCGGTAGCCTGCGCCAATAGAAGGCCCCGATATGCCTTGCGCTATCGGTGAATACGCCGTGTGAGCTAACACCGGCCCCCCAATCCCCCTTGTGGCGGGCTTGCCCCGCCCCATCAATCAACTGCCGGTCTGCTGCTCCTGTTGTTCCGGAGGCGGAACGGTCTCATCGGCGGACCCGTCTTCAGCTTCGATGGCCTCCAACTCCTCATCGGAAGGCTCCTCTTCCGGATCCCGGCGCTTGGGTTCCACCGGCTCCGCCGTCGGCTCGATCATCTCGATCTGATAGCGATAGCCCTGCTCGGTCAAAAAGAGCTGGCGCTTATTGGCGTAGTCCTGCTCGTTGGTGTCTTTGGTCACCACCGAGTAGAAGTAGGCGTCGTTGGCCTCGTCCTCTTTGGGCCGCAAAATACGGCCCAACCGCTGGGCCTCCTCCTGGCGACTGCCAAAGGTACCGGAGACCTGAATGGCCACATTGGCATCCGGCAAGTCGACGGCGAAATTGGCGACCTTGCTGACGACCAACGTCTGCATCTCACCGGTGCGAAATTTCTCGTACATCACTTCCCGCTCGTCCTGGGGAGTCCGCCCGGTGATCAGCGGAGCCTCGACGCGCTCGACGATGGCGTCCAGCTGATCGAGATACTGGCCGATGACCATGACCTGATCGCCCGTGTGTTTTTCGAGCAGATCCTCGAGGACATCGAGCTTTTTGGGATTCGTGGCCGCCATCTTGTATTTCTCGCGCTGTTCGGCGAGGGCGTACTCCAGGCGAAGATCCTCGTCATCGAAGGGGACTCGAATCTCCGTACACTGGGCGGTGGCGATAAAGCCCTGTTTTTCGAGGACGCGCCACGGCACATCGTATTTTTTGGGTCCAATGAGACTGAAGACCTCTTCTTCTTTGCCGTCTTCGCGCACCAGGGTTGCCGTCAGTCCCAGTCGGCGTCGGCTCTGAATATTGGCCACGGCGCGAAAGACCGGCGCCGGAAGCAGGTGGACCTCATCGTAGACCACCAGGCCCCAGTTGCCCTCGTTGAACAGATCGAAGTGGATAAACTCGCTTTCTTTGGTCTTGCGATACGTCAAAATCTGATAGGTCGTAATCGTCACCGGCTTGATCTCCTTGGTTTCCCCGGAGTACTCGCCGATGTCCTCTTCGGTCAGATGGGTCTTGTCGATGAGCTCGTCGCGCCACTGGCGAAGGGCCGTGATATTGGTCGTCAAAATCAGGGTATGCGACTCGATGGCGTCCATCGCCCCCAGGGCGACAATCGTCTTGCCGGCGCCACAGGGAAGGACGATCGCGCCGCTTCCGCCGCGCACCGTGCCACCGGCCCAGAAGGCATCGACGGCTTCTTTTTGGTATTCGCGAAGCTCGAAGGGCTCGCCGGTCTCTTTGGTCTCGTCGCGCAATTCAATATCCAGCGGCTCCCCCTCGACATAGCCCGCCAGATCTTCGACCGGATATCCGACGCCGATCAGGGCGTGCTTGATAAATCCGCGCTGGTCCTGGACGACCTTGTAGCGATTGGGACTGACGCGCTCGATGAGATAGGGCTCGACTTTTCGCTGTCGGCCGATCTCTTCGATCAACGCCTCGTCTTCGCTCTCCAAAAACAATTCGTCGTCGTCGCCGACGAGCTTGAGCCGGCCGTAGCGGCTCATAAAATCATCGATATCGGTCAGCAAATTCGACGGTAACGGATACTTGCTGTATTCTTCGAGCTGGTCTTTGATCTGCTCGGGCTCATAGCCCAGCGCGGCAGCGTTCCACAGCGACAGCGCCGAGACGCGGTAGGTGTGGATATGCTCCGGGGACTTGACGAGTTCTGCGAAGATGGAAAGTGCGTCACGCGCCTCCTCAAATTGGTCGTTTGCCGTCTCTAGCAATACGGTTCGATCGGACTGGACGATAAGAGGGTTGTCTGGGCTATACGACATGTACGGTCTATGCTGGAGAGTGGAGTGGTAAGCCGGATCCGGAAGGTCGGACTGCTCCGACCTGTTGGTATCGATGGATGCGGTCAAACCGCAATTTCGAGTTCACTAAGAGTAGGCACGCTGTCGGGTAAGCACAACCCCGCAAGGGGCCACAAGTGTTACTTCCTGTGCCGTGCCGAGAAGGTAACAGATGATCAACCCGTTGAAATCCATCGAAATCAATACCTATCGATTTACCCATCCCGATATCGACGCCGATCACGAGGGATTTCGCATCGCTCAGATCAGTGACGTCCACCTCGGGCGATGGGTCAAACCCCGCCATATGCAGCAGGTCGTCGAATACGTCAACAGTCAATCTCCACAGCTCGTCGCCCTGACCGGTGATTACGTCGGCTACAACCACAACGATCTGGTGCCGAGCATCGAAACACTGGCCGGCCTTTCGGCCCAGACATTCGCGGTGTTGGGCAATCACGACCACTGGACCTCGCGGGAGACGGCCGTCGAGACATTCGACCGCGTCGGCATTCCTCTGCTGTTGAATCGAGCCACCGTCGTCGACGGCCTCTCCACTCCCATCGAGATCGTCGGCGTCGACGATCACGTCACCAATAATGCCGATATCGAGACCGCCTTTGAGACCGTCGACGGCGGTCCCTTTTGCCTGACCTTAAACCACGTGCCGTCGATTGCTCCCGAACTCGCCGACCGCGGCGCCGATCTGATCTTGAGTGGCCACACCCACGGCCACCAATTCAATATCCCCGGGCTGACCAACCGCATCGCCGGCGGACTCGGCGTCGAATACCACGTCGGCGCCTACTACCTCGACGGCACCTACCTGTATATCAACCGCGGACTCGGCTCGGCATCCTGGCCGTGGCGCATCGGCGCCGCCCCGGAATTGACGTTCTTCGAACTCGCCCCCGGTCCCCGATCGCATCTGGAATTGCTGCGGACCGACACCTTCAGTGTCGATCATCGACCACAGTGACCACCACCTCATCGCGGGGGTCGATGGTGCGATCGACGACCGCCTGGGCCCGGAGCCGCCAGTTGCCCCCGTCTTCGGTCAAGACCGCCTCCGCCGGAATTTTGACGACAATGGGAATGACGTACTCGTGGCCCCCCGGCAGTGGAACGTCACTGGCGGCCTGAGCCTCGCATTCGTAGTCGTGCCACTGCCCGTCGCGCTGGACGTCGCCGCGAAGACTCATATCCACACAGGTCAATGTGCGGTCCCGGCCCTCGGGGGCGGTGACCGTCGCCTGAGCGCGGACGACATCACCGGCGACGACGTCCTCTTCGTCGACCTCGAGGCAAAACTCCAACTCCCCGCCGGTCATTTTGTTGAGGTGACCGGTCAAAAACTGCAGAGCGTCGCTCAATTTGATCGTTCCCACGTCATCCTCGCCGCGCTTGGCCGACCACTGCCGGCGTCTAAATTGTCGCGAATCTGTCTGTCTACTCTAGCGCCCATCGTCGCCGACCTCAAAATGAACCGCGGCATCCGAGGGCCGCACCTCGATGCGCCGGACGGCGTGCCGATCGCACTCCAGGCCGCCGGTGCGTACCGATGTGGCCTCCTCATCGAAATTACAGCGGTACGCGTCTCCCGGAAGCGACACCCGGGCGGTGGCCTCGTCGCCGAGCTCGATGCGCAACATCTCGGGCGCTGCGTCAAATGACAGCCTCGCGGTGCCCTTGTCGACAGTCACATCGGCGATATCGGAGCGCAAACTCTTGCCGACCACCCGCCCGTCGCCGACGTCCACACTGAGTTGGCCACCGAGTCGAAACATTCGCAACTTCCCCTCGCCGAAGACGGCCTCTACATCCGTCGTCCTCGCAACCGCCGTATCGTAGCGCACCTGACAGGATGGCTCGGCGCCACACCGGGCATCGACGAATAACTCCCGGCCCGTCTGTCGCTCCTCGAGCACATCGAAGGCGCCGTCGCCGCCGGACCACCGATCGACGATCACCGACTGCGCGTGTCGACTGCCGAAGATCGTCATATCGGCGCGCTCGACGTCGACGATCATCGTATCGACACCGTCGAATTCACTTCGCTGCGGACCGTCCAAGTCACTGTCGATACAGCCCATCGCCACCACTACACAGAGTACCACCGCCGTTCGCATCGCCATATCCCCCCCGAGATGTGCAAATCCAGAGTCCATCTGAGCACATCGAAAAACGTGCTCACCGAACCCGTAATCGCAACCGCCGCCGTACCCCGCGGCGGCCATCACTCCGCAACTACCGGGGGCGAACTTCGACGACGAAAGTGCGCCTATCCCAGGAGCCCTGCGGGCCGTCCCCCCACAGGATCGATCACTCCTGGGCGCTGTCGACCTGAAACCCCATTCGCTGCGGCCCCCGGGGATTTTCTTGTTTTAGTTTTTTGCGCATCTCTTCGTACTCGCGCTCCATGACATCGGTGACCGACGGATTGGAGTCGCGCAGCGCCTTCTCAAAACACTGGCGATCGACGACATCGCTGTCGATATCGGCGCGCAGGGCGTGGAGTCCGGCCCGACGCACCAAATTTTCGAGATCGGCGCCGGTATACCCCGAGGTGCGAGTGGCAATGCGATCGAGGTTGACGTCCTCCGACATCGGCACCTTCTGGGTGTGGATATCCAGGATCTGGCGGCGTCCATCTTCGTCGGGCACCGGCACGTAGACCAATTCGTCGAAACGCCCGGGCCGAAGCAATGCGCTGTCGAGCAGCGTCGGCCGATTCGTGGCGCCGATGACGGCCACGCCATCTCGGCTTTCGAGCCCGTCCATCTCCGCCAAAAGGGTGTTGACGACGCGCTCTGTGACTGTGGCATCGCCCAGGCCGCCTCCGCGCTGAGGGGCCAGTGAATCGATCTCGTCGATAAAGATCACCGTCGGCGCCACCTGGCGGGCCCGCTCAAAGAGCTTCGAGATCTGCTGTTCGGACTCTCCGTACCACTTCGAGAGCAGATCGGAGGACTTGGTGGCCACGAAATTCGCCTGCGCCTGGCGGGCGACGGCCTTGGCCATCAGCGTCTTGCCCGTGCCCGGCGGACCAAATAGCAAGAAGCCGCGGGCCGGCCGGATGCCCAGACGCCCGAAGGCCTCCGGAGATTCCAGCGGCATCTCGATGCCCTCGCGAAGCGACCGGCGGGCCTCGTCGACGCCGCCGACGTCCTCCCAGGTCACATCCGGGACCTGGACCATGATTTCGCGCATCGCCGACGGCTGGACCCGCTTGTGAGCGCAGGTAAAATCGCGGCGCGTCACCTCCAGACTATCCAGAACCTCCGGCGGAATCTCGTCTTCTTCCTCCAGATTCAGCCGCGGCAGATTGCGCCGCAATGCCTCGATGGCCGCCTCCCGACAAAGAGCCGCCAGATCGGCGCCCACGAAGCCGTAGGTATCGCCGGCCATGCCGTCCAGATCGACATCCTCCGCCAGCGGCATCCCCCGGGTGTGAATCTCCAGAATCTGGCGGCGGCCGTCGGAATCGGGCACGCCGATCACGATCTCGCGGTCAAAACGCCCCGGCCGACGCAATGCCTCGTCGATGCCGTCGAGCCGATTGGTGGCTCCGATGACGACCACATTCTGGCGCGGCTCCAGCCCGTCCATCAGCGTCAAAAGCTGGGCGACGACGCGCCGCTCGACTTCCCCGCTGACCTGCTGGCGCTTGGGAGCGATGGAGTCGATCTCGTCGAAAAAGACAATCG
>CAYUPT010000133.1:0-4935 GCA_964446725.1 uncultured Bradymonadales bacterium
TCTCACTTGGAGCGCGTGCCCATTGCGGGCCGCGCTCGTTTTTTTTGTAAATCGCTTCTTCAGCGCGGCGTAATCGCCGCTGGGGAGAAGATATCGGCATGATCCAACGCATGAATTCAACGGCCACCATCTCCGGACTCTCCAGCCGCGTTCCCGACGGGACACTTCCCCTGGCGAGTCTGTACTTTCTGTCGTCGGCATCGATGTTCTTTTGGGCGTATATGCCGCGCCAGATGAGTGCTCTGGGATGGACGGGAGCCCAGATCGGACTCTTCTTTGCCATCAAGACCATAAGTCAGGCCATTGCCACGCCGGCCTGGGCAAAAATGGCCGATAATCCAGAGAAGAGCCGACCGGAGCTACTCAAGTGGCAGTATCTTATCGCTGCCGTAGCGATCGGTCTGTTGTCAGTGGCCACATCGTGGACATTTGGCGTCGTTTTGGCGGTATTGATCGGCGCAACGGTGCGCTGCGCTCCGCCACTGATGGACACGATGACGCTGGGGACTGTGGGACTCAATCGATTCGGACGCGTTCGAGCCTTTGGTACCGCGGGCTTTGGCATCGTGGCCCTGGGCTTTGGATTGCTGGGCATCATCTTCGATCACGGGATTCTGGCCACCGCAGCTCCCTGGCTGATGTTCGGACTCGTCGCCGTCGCAGTACCGATCATCGGAATGTTGCCAGGTGCCAGAGCTACTGCCGACGACGGTGAGCCGTTGCGGGAGACGGAACGCAAGTCGACCGGAGCCTCGCCAAATATCGGCTCGCTTCTAATGAGTCCCGTTGTCTTGCTCGTATTTCCGGTGGCGGCGCTCTTTGCAGCGACCTACGTGCCCTACGATCTATTTTTGGTCCAACTCGCCGAAGAGCGCTCCTTTGGCGCCTGGCTTCCGGGGCTGGCGATCTTTGTGGGAGTCATCGGCGAGTTGCTGGGCTTTTTGTCGTTTCGATCACTGGTCAAACGCATCTCGCCGCACCTTATCGCCAGTATCGTCGTCGCCATCACCGGTGTGCGCTGGATACTGACGGGCGCGACGACGAACCCGCTGTTCTTTGTGGCCCTCCAGATCTTGCACGGATTGACGTTTGCGGCATTTTTTATGGCCATGCTCGAGATCATGACGCGCCACTGGGGCGACGATCTGGGAGCAACACCACAGGGACTTCTGTATCTGCTGGTATTTACCGCCGGCGGAGGCCTGGGCAACCTCGTCTCCGGAATCCTGTACGACCTCGGCTCGGCAGCCGCCCTCTTCCAGCAGGCCGGTACTGCGTCATTTATCTTGTTGCCGGGACTCGTACTGGCGCTGTGGTTTGCCCATCGGATCGCCGACCGGGACGCCGACCGGTGGACTCAAGGCACAGCCGGCCGGTTTGTCCGTCCCCCGCAGCCCCAGGTCGGTGTGCCGCTGGAGGCCGCCCGACAACGTTACGCGCGGATCAGTACGTCGTCGTCGACATTCTCCAGGACGTGATTGCCATTGGAGATCACCACGTCGTCGCCGATTTCGACGCCCAGATAGACGGTGACTCCCATGCCGACGACGGAGCGGTCGCCGACGGTGACACCTCCGGCAAGTAAGGCACCGGGTGTCAGGTGTACGTGGTCGCCGAGTTGGCTGTCGTGGGAGACGACGGCGTTGGAGTTGATGATCCCGTTGTCGCCGAGGCGGCAATTGGAGCTGATGACGGCGCCGGCAAAGATCTGATTTCCGCGTCCCATCTGGACGGAACGCTCCACGGTGGCGTCGGGATGAATCAGATTCGGCAGAACAAAGCCATTTTGGCGAAGGCGGTCGTAGAGCCCGGCGCGAAGGGCGTTGTGCGTGACGGCCCCGATGCCGAGGGCCGCCATCTGGACGCCATCGTCGCGCAATTCGCCGAATCGAGCGGCGTCGCCGATCACGGGCACGCCCAGGACCTCGTCGGGCGGATCGTCGCCGTCGTCGACAATACCGACGATATCGAGATCGCGGCGGGCCTCGCGGATCAGATCGATGATCACCCGGGCGTGGCCGCCGGCGCCGTAGATGACGATTCGGCCCCCCGGCGGCGGCTCGCCGGTGTCGACGACTTCCGGTTCGTCGCCGGGCCGATCGGCGGGAGATCGAAGGTCGCGGCCGTCGCGCTCCAGATGGGCGACGACATCGCGCTCGGTGACAATGCCCCGGTAGTCGATGGATGCGGCGTCGATGTCGTAGTCCGCGATCAATTGCCGGGCCCGTCGGGTTGCCCGAAACCCATCGGCGTCGGCGTCGGGCTGTGGCTCGTCGCCGGCGTCGAGTTCGACGGGCTCGTCGTCGGTCTCGGTCAGCACGCACAGAAGCTGGCCGACGCCGACGCGCTGGCCCTCCTCGATCGACAGCCGGCGCACATACCCGGAGTGCGGCGACTCGAACTCCAACGTCGCCTTCGTCGACTCCAGCGTACAAAGCGGCTCGCCGGCCTCCACAAGTTGCCCTTCGTCGACGGCGACGCCGACGACTTCGACCTCGTCCTCATTGGCATTGATCTGGGGAATTCGAATCGGTTGAGCGTCCATTTATCCACCTTCGTTATCGGTTTGTCGGTCATCATTGAGAATACGAGTAGCCATTTACGAACTCGCAACTTCGATGGAGCTGCACCGGGTTAACCGGTGGTCCGAAGCGCCGGTCCCCGGTCGGCGGCCTGGTCTCGAAGCGCCTGAACCAGGTCGTCGACATCGGGCAGTACGGCCTGTTCGATATCGGGAGCGTTGGCGATGGGCGTTTCGGCGGCCCCGACGCGCTGCGGCGCCCGACAAAGGGCATCGAAGGCCTCTTCACAGACCATGGACTCGACGCCGGCGCCAAAGCCGAAGGAGCGACTGGCCTCCTCGCACACCACCAGCCGGCCGGTGCGCATGACGGATTGCACAATCGGCTCCTCGTCCAGAGGATGAAGCTGTGTGGGGGCGACGACTTCCACATAGATCTCGTCGTCGATAAGCACCTGTTCGGCGGCCTCCATCGCCAATTCCACCATGCCGCCGTAGGCCACAAGGGTGACGTCGGCGGAGTCGAATTGCCCAAAACTAAGCGTCATCGACGGATAGACGCCGCCGTGATCGCGGGCCGCCATCGGGCCGACGCGGCCGTCGATGGGACGGCGCAGACGGCGGGCGTACATCTTTTTATTTTCCACAAATAACAGCGGCCGTCGGTCGTCGAGGACGGCCCGCCGAAGCATTGGCCCCGGCTCCACCAGGGGATTGACGGCGACGACGCCCAGGCCGGGCACGCCCATCAGGTGCTTTTCGAGGGTCTGACTGTGCGTCGGCCCATATCCGCGCCGGCCCCCCATCGGCGCCCTGACGACCAGCGGGACGTCGACGCGATCGCCGTACATCCACCGGAATTTCGCGGCGTGATTGATCAACTGGTCGGCGGCGAGCATCACAAAGTCGCCAAACATGATCTCGACGACCGGCCGAAGCCCCCGGATCGCCATGCCGGAGGCGACGCCGACAAAACCGGCCTCCGAAATTGGCGTCGTCCACACCCGGTCCGGATACTCCGTCGACAGCCCCCGGGTCACCTTAAAGGCCCCGCCGTAGGGGTCGAGGATATCCTCGCCGATGGCGATGACCCGCTCGTCGTCGCCCATCATCTGATGGAGTGATTCATTGAGTGATTGCAGTACGGTTGCGTTCATAATCCCCTCCAGAGCCGCCCGCGCCATCCGCTCTTTCAGATGGGACGGCGGCCGGTGACAATGCCTGTCAGAAGTCGTCGATGCCCGGGCCGCGGCGCCGTGTCAGGCGTCGGGACACGTCGGCGCCGATTCGATCAGCGGGTCGACGATATCGCCCCCGCTGGCCTCGGGCTGTTCGCTGGCCCACTCAAAGGCGCTGTGGATGCGCTCGTCGACATCGGCCTCGATCTCATCGGCCGCCCCGTCGTCGAGTCGGGCCCTGAGTTTGGGCAGCGGATCGTCTTTTTTGCGGGCCTCGACCTCCTGGCGCGGCCGCTTGTCGTCGCTCTTGGAGTGGTGACACAGCCGATAGGTGCGAATGACCTCCAGATGAGGCCGCTGGCTGTTGCGGACCTTCGAGACCAGCGGCTGGAAGTGATCGTACAGCTCTTCGGCGTCGGTGGACGCGATCTCGCCGGCCTCGATATCAAAAGAGCGGGCGCGGTCGAGCATCGATCCGGCAAGCTCCTTTTCGACGGGCGTCGACTGCGCCCAGCGATTGTCCTCGACGACAAATAACACCGGCGCCGACCACAACGACGCCATATTAAAGGCCTCGTAAATAACGCCCTCCCCGAAGGTTCCGTCGCCCAGAAAGACGACGGTCACGGCGTCGCTGTCGACGGTCTTTTCGGCCATCGCCATGCCCACCGACACCGGTACAATGCCGCCCTGGATGCCGTTGGAGTAAAAATTTTCGTAGCAGATATGCTGGCTTCCACCCCGGCCTTTGACCATGCCCCCCTGGCGCCCCATGACCTCGGCAGCCAACAGATCGGGGCGGTCGGCATAGACCAGAAAATGGCCGTGGCAGCGGTGATTGCTGAAGACGATATCGCCGTCGTCGAGGTGATTTAATACCCCGACGGCATCGGCCTCCTGACCGATGCAGGCGTGGGTGGTCCCCGAGACATCTCCGGCCTCAAAGCGCTCGAGCAACACCTCTTCGAATCTGCGAATAAGCCGCATTTGCCGATACAGCCGTCGACGTTCGGACGTCGACCGATCGAAATCCCCCATCGGATATACCCCTCGCAATAAGACCCTCAATTTCGGACACCACAAAACGTAGTCACCGGGCGCCCATCGTAAATCATCGGATCGCAGCCAATGGCGCCTCATCGACTGATGACATCCAAATAGGCCTTCGAGTTATTTGATCGCGTTAGAACTGCAATATCGACTCTCGCACTGAGACGATTGTGGCGGGGCAAGCCC
>CAYUPT010000133.1:5035-8877 GCA_964446725.1 uncultured Bradymonadales bacterium
CGTTAGAACTGCAATATCGACTCTCGCACTGAGACGATTGTGGCGGGGCAAGCCCGCCACCCAACTGTTGTGGGGGCGAGCGGTTGCTAGCTCACAAGGCGTATTCCCCGATAGCACAAGGCATATCGGGGCCTTCGGGCACGGCGGTTGGTGCGACCCCACCCAATTTTCAGCCGGCGGCGACGCCGCCGGACGATTGTTGTGGGGGCGAGCGGTTGCTAGCTCACAAGGCATATTCCCCGATAGCACAAGGCATATCGGGGCCTTTTCGGTCCGAAGGCGGAACTTCGCTCACAAGGCATATCGGGGGCCTTGCGGTGCCGAAGACTTGGAGCCAGCCTGCGCGACATGGGGGTCAGGGAACGAACGCCATTGCGTCGACGGCCCGTTGCGGCGACAATCGCTCTATCGCTATCAGCAGCATTGCACCGTCACATTGCCCCCGGACGCGGACTTCGCCCATGGAAGAGAGCCTGTTTATCGATGTCGTTCTGCCGGTGTCGCTGATCGCGATCATGATCGGCCTGGGCATGTCGCTGTCCGTCGGGGACTTCCGACGGGTGTTGAAATACCCTAGAGCAGCGCTGGTGGGGCTGGGCAATCAACTGATCTTGCTTCCGATCGCTGGCTTTGGATTGACCATTGCCTTCGGTCTATCACCGGTGTGGGCGGTGGGGTTGATGTTGATCGCCGCCTGTCCGGGAGGCCCGACCTCCAACCTCATTACCTTTGTGTCGCGTGGCGACACGGCGCTGTCGATTTCACTGACCGCCGTCAGCAGCGCGATTACAGTGGTGACGATCCCACTGATTTTGACGCTATCCATCGGCTATTTCGGTGTCGACGCAGAATCGATCCGCTCGCCAATAAACAATATCGTCCGGCAGATTGTGGCGATTACGGCGGTGCCGGTCTCCGTCGGCCTTCTGATCCGCCACTTCAAACCCGGGTGGGCGGACCGGATGCAAAAGCCGGCCCGAATCGCATCGGCAATCATCTTTTTGGTGGTGCTGGCGGCGGTGATCATCGAGCAGCGACAGGTCCTCTTCGACCACTTCTGGGCCCTCGGCGGGGTGACGGCAACGCTCAATATTATCACCATGGCGCTGGGATTTGGCACGGCCCGGCTGGCGGATTTGAATATGCGCCAGTCGATCACGATCTCCATTGAATCGGGCATCCAAAACGGCACCCTGGCGATCGTGATCGCCATGTCGATCCTCGGCTCCAGCGAAATGGCGGTGCCGGCCGGGATGTACAGTTTGTTGATGTTCGTCTCCGGCGGAGCCCTGATGTACGTCTTCGGGATGGTGATTGCGCCGAAGTCACTCAATGCCGGCGACACGTCGAAGGCATCCAATTCATCTCCCGATCGCCGGTAGCCGCCGGGCGAAAAACGCCGGGCTCCGGCGGTCAGGATGCGGCATCGGCGCTCGGCAATTCGACGCAAAATACGGTGCCCTCGCCGACCTCGCTGTGGAAGCTGAGGATACCGCCGTGGTCTTTCACAATGGCCTGACAACTCGGAAGCCCCAGGCCCGTGCCCTCGCCGGGGGGCTTGGTCGTAAAGAAGGGATCGAAGATGCGCTTTTGGACCTCGGGCTCGATGCCGCGACCGGTATCGCGAATTTCGACGATCACCGCGTCGTCGACGCTGCGGACCTCGACACCGATTTCATGGTCCTGGACTGCGCCGGAGTCGATGGCATCGGCGGCATTGAGCAGTAGATTGACGAAGACCTGAGCCATGCTCGACGCATCGGCCTCCACGCTGGGGACCTCGTCGGCGATGTTGCGCTGGAGCACGGCGCGATGGCGAATTTTTCCGCGGACCATCTGAACAGCGGCCTCCAGCGGCATGCGAATATCGATGCGATCCCGGCGCTCACTTCGATCGTGGGTGGCGAATGTGCGCAGCCTGTCGACGATGTCGCCGATCCGCTGTGCTCCTTCCAGCGCCTCGTCGAGCGCCTCGTCGACGAATTCCAATTGCTGGAGCTCGTCATCGTCCAGCGGCGATGCACCGTCGTCATCCCAACGGGCGCGCCAATCGCTAAGCTGGCGCTGCGTAAATTCCAGGTTGGGAGCGATAAAACTGAGTGGATTGTTGATTTCGTGACCGATGCCGGAGGCCAGCGAGCCGGTGGCCATGACGCGGTCGATCTGAATCATGCGCGCCATAAAGCGCTGTCGCTCCGTGACATCGCGAATGACGACCATCGAGGCCTGCTGGCCGCCGTATTCGATGGGCACCGAGACGACCTCCAGGGTCCGATCCTGGTCGCGAAGTTGCAGGGGACGAGTGGTCTTCGAGACCTCATCACTGCAACATCTTCGGAAGACAACATCAGCGGCCTCACTGCGATCGTCGTCGATAAATAGCTCCGGAAGCTGTTCGATATCACAGGGTTCGCCGTCGAACATCGATTTGAACTCCGGGTTGGTCAGCAAAATCTCCGATTGTCGATGAATGACCACTCCCGCCGGAGCATATTGGACGACGGCACCGGCGAGCTCGCGCTGGGCGTTGACGGAGTCGACAAGACGGTCGATCTCACGGGCCATTTCATTGAACGTGGTCTCCAGCGTCCCGATCTCGCCGAAGTGAGACTCCTCGATCCGGACGTCGAAATCGCCGTTTTGGATCGAGTAGGCGGCGCACTCGAGTTTGCCCAGAGGTTCGACGACCCAGCGGCGCACGGCGAGATATCCGAAGATGACGATCAACAGGTTGAAACTGACGCCGGCGATCATCACCCAGGTCAATCCGTCGCCGATCTGACGGGCCTGCCCGCGTATCTCCTGGACAATCGCATCGGAGCGCCCGGCGAGGTGGGGTCCATTCTCGATGATCCGCTGCTGCGCCGCCTGTCTGTCGGCGGCCGTCGACCCCTCATCGACGACGACTTCGATGTCTCCGCGCACTGCCTCCCACAATTCGATTTTATCGGCCAGAAGCCCGTCGAGTTGTCCGGAATTCAACCGACGCCGCTCTTCGTAGTCGCGCAGAAGTTCGATGGTGGCATCGAAGTCATCGGCAGACTCCACCAGTCGGCGATGCTGCTGCTGATCGTCGCCATCGAGTTTATGCGCCGAGGCGACCATCTGGATCGACAACATCCGCTGTCGGCCCAGTTTATCGAGTAATTCGGGCATATCCTCCGTATCGGAGAGTGCGAGCCAGAAAAAACCGCCGGCCCCGGCTATGCTGGCCAGCGCCAGAATGAGCAGCAGTGTGAGGCGAATTGTCAGCGAATCGAAAAGATCGCGAATCATGCGTAGATCACCGGAGGCACTGCTGCGAGCGCAGAAACAGGACAGGTCGGGGCAAATCGAACGGCTCAACCGCCGCCGAATCTTAGATGTCAAAATTTGTTACGAGACGAACTCAGACAACCCTCTTTTTTGAGTTGGCGTTGCAATCCACCGATTTCTGCCCACATTTTTTTGGCGTTTCGAACCTTGTCCGACCCGAGACGTTGAGTTACACGAATGCCGACTGGCACTCTTGAAAACCATTTTGGCACCACTTTTTGAGAAGCGCAGGGGTTTTTGATGACCACTCTGGAAACCGGGCAATTCGTCAAATCGATCGACAACGACCTCGGGATCGGCAAGGTCGCCTCGGTCGACGGCGAATGGGTGACTGTCGAGTATTTCGACTCGCCGACGAGCGACGATCATCCAACCCGCACCGTGCCCATCGAGGTCATTCGACCCACAGAACTGCACCAGGAGACCCGCGTCTACTTTCAGCACCCGGCGACCGGCCACTGGTATGTAGGTCGAGCGCTCATCAAGACCGAGCATCAATACCGCGTCCAATTTCCGAATCGAAAAGT
>CAYUPT010000134.1:0-8800 GCA_964446725.1 uncultured Bradymonadales bacterium
GCCTTCGTTGCGGTCGGTATACAGCAGCTCGACCATCCAGCGGGGCATGAAGTGGTATTCGAGGCGGAAGATATTGCCGGCGACGTCTTCGTCGGCGCCGAATTGGCGCCGGTAGGCGAAAAAGAGGTCGTTGGTCAGATAGCTGCCGACTTCGAGGCGTCCGCCGCGGGCGCCGGCGACGCCGGGTTCGACGCGCAGGACGTCGACGGGAACATTGCCGGCCAATTCGTCCTGGAGCAGTCCAAAGAAGACGCCACTGACGGCGGCAAGCGCCTGGTTGGCGACGCCCTCTTCGCGGCCGACGTCGGTGCGGTCGGGGGGACGGCCGGTCATGAGCACGAAGAGGATTTCGGTGTCGTTCATGGCCGGATCGCTTCGAAGCTCCAGGCGAGGTTCTTCGGCGGTGCCGGAGATGTTGAAGATGACGCGCGGCTCGCTGCCGGTCGTCGGTGGGCCCAGGGCCTGGGTGATGGCGCGGTCCAGTGGGTGATGGGCTTCGATCTGAAGCCGGGGATTGGGGGGAACACTGCCGGTAAAGATGACTTCGCTTTCCTGGACGTCGAAGCGGCGCCCGAGAAATTCGAGGCGTCCCCGCAGGGCGTCGACGTTGCCGGTGATGGCGACAATATCGCCGGTGATGTCGGCGGCGAGATCGGCCTGGAAATTGACATCGCCGGCCGGGTGGCGGGCCCAGGCGTCGCGGTCGATGACGATGTTGACCCGCAGGTTGAGGCCCTCGAATTCGTCGGGCTCTTCGTCGGCGATGTCGGCGGCCGGCGTCGGTCGGTCGCGGTCGAGGATGACGATGTCCGGGTCGAGGTCGGTGGCGTGGAGTGTGCGATCCCATTCGTCGGTGAGGACCACGTCGAGTCCGCTGACGTGAATGTCGAGTTGACCGGGATCACCGAGGACGTCGCCGGCGGCTGTGGCTTCGGCGGTCAAAAATACGGGGAAATCGACACCGAAACCGACGAGATTAAATTGCTCGGCGTCGAGCGATAGGTCCAGATCGCCGGGGATAAACTGGTCGTGTTCGACAACGCCGTCGAGCTCCAGGTAGCTCGGCCCGTCGTGGAGTTCGATGCCATTGATGTGAAGTTGATCATCGTCGAGGTCAATACTGGCGTTGATGTTCTCGAAGCCGCGGCCGACTTCGGGCAGTGTCAGGGCTCCGTCGTGCAGTTCGAAGGAGCCGGTGGCCGCCACCTGCTGCCAGGTCCCGTCGATATCGGCCTCCAGGGCCATGATGCCCTCCGGATCGACGATATAATTCGACAGCAGGTGAACGGGAACGACTTCTTCGAGGGCAATGCGGTCGCTGTCGAGATGAAAGTGGAGTGGACCGTCGGCCTGCCAGTCGGCGCCGTCGGCGAGTTCGATGAGATCGAGATACACCGGGGCTGTGCCATCGAATTGCAAAAAGGGCTCGTCTTCACGCGTCAGCATCCCGTCGACGGCGACCTGGTCGTCGTGACCATCGACTTCCAGGTGAAGAGAGCCGGTGCTGCGGTCGCCGAGGCGGGTATTGAAGATGCCGGCATCGGCGGAAAACTCCGGTGACCGCAGCGTGCCATCGAGGCTTAGAGAGGCGCCGAAGTGCCCGTCGACGCGGGCAAAACCGTAGTCGATGGCACTCAGTCGGGACAGTCTTGTGTCGTGGACATCGGCCTGAAAATCGATGGGAAGATCGCGGACCGGTTCCCCGGCGAGAATCGTGGAAATCGGCAGTGGAATCAGCCCGCTGGCGGTGAAGATATCGTCATCGCCCCAGTTGAGATGGATGCGGTCGAATTGAGCGCGTTGGTCGTCGATGTGGACTTCGAAATCGAAGTCGAAGCCTCGAAAGTGCGACCATCCGGCTTCCCGCAGTTCCAGTGCGAGATGACCGGTGGGTTGCTCGACGGTGCCGGTCAGTGCGGCATCGATGTCGGCGAAGCCGGTGAGGTTGTCGTCGCGCAGTTGTTCGAAGGGCAGCCGCCGGAGATCGAAGTCGGGAGCCCGAGCCGAAAAATCAAAGGGGATATCCAGAAATTCATCGCGCCACACCAGGGGATCGTCGCGGCCCTCGGCGGCGGCGACGAGCCACTCCTCGAAGGGAAATGGAGTGGAAGCGTCGACATCGACGGCCGGTTCGTCTTGCCAGACGACATCGGTGGAAAAGTGGAGTCCATCGCCGCCGGCGTCAGCGGGCTGATAGGCGAGTTGAGTTCCGACGTCGAGGTCGCGAAGATCGATGAAATCTTCGCCGATTTCGCCCTGCATCTGAAAATCCTCAAGTTCGGCATCGAGCTCCAGAAAGGGTTCGGCGATGGTACCGGAGCCATCGAAATCGATGCTGACGAGTCCATCGACGCCGTAGTCGTTGAGCACCGGCAATGCCTGGTGAAATTGGCGCAACTGCTGGGGTTCGAAGGCCAACTCGATGTCGGTGTGTCGGTGGATGAAAAATTCGTAATGACCGTCCATGGCAAAGGCCATCGGCAGCGAGGCGACGGCATTGAGGATTTCCTCGCCGAAGGCATGGGCGCGAAGCCGGTGGAGGTGAAGGCGCTCGTCGTCGTAGGCGGCGACGGCGGCGGCGTCGAAGGGGCCGATGTCGTCGAGATGGAAGTCGTCGAGAGCACTGTGGAGGTCGACGGTCGGCATCGAGGCGGTGCCGCCGAGATCGATATCGGCGTCGAGTCGTCCAGCCAGGTCGGGAAGGTCGGCGATAAGTCGATCCAGGTACAGGTCGTAGATGAGGCGCTCGAAATCGAGCTCGATGGCGGCGTTGAGGTCTTGGTCGACGTCGGGATGGAAATATCCGTCGGCGTACATCGACTGGTGGGGACCGGCGAATCGAAGGTCGTCGGCCTCGATGCGCTCGCCGGTCCAGCGAAGTTGTCCGCCGTCGTTGCTCGTCCACTCCGTGCGATCCGTGGCCAGCAGCAGGTCAAAAAGGGTCACGGCGCGGTAGCCCGAGTCGAATGCGAAGTGGGTCCCGGCCCGGATCTCCTCTTCATCGCGGGGCTGGACCTCGACGTCGAGTTCGCCACGCCGAAGTTGTTCGACGATCGACAGTGAGGCGGCTACGCGCTCGATGTCTTCACCGTCGAAACTGAGGTCGCGGGCTTCGACGTCGACATCGCCGCCGGGATCGTCGAAGGGGCCGCCGAGGTCGATGGCCAGGTCGATGGAGTCGGCGAAGGCATCGACGGCGGTAGGGCGAAGTTCGCTGGCGGAGGCGGTGCCGTCGAGATTGAAATGCTGTACGAGATCCGCCGGTTCGGGACCGGGGCCAAATTCGACGTCGCTGTCGAAGTCGGCGCCGATGTCGCTGATGGCGACGTCCGGTGTGGCCAACCCCTGAACGGTGGCGTTGATGGCGGCGTCCAATTCGGTCAAGGGAAATTCGCCGTCGCCTGTCTGGAGGCGACCGTCGAAACCGGCTTCGGCGGTATCAAAGCCGGCATCGGGGGCATCGAGTGCGACGACATCGGCTTCAATAATACCATCCAATTCGCGGAGCAAGATGTCGGTATCGGCCATCTGGAGCTGGCCGTCGAAGCCGGCACTGATGGACTCGGCGACCAGGTCCGGGCCGTCGATGCCGGTGGCGTCGACATTTAGCCGGGCCGGGGCGGGAGCGGCGAGAGAGGTGCTGTCGGCAAAATCGAGTTGTCCCGAAAAGTCGGTACCCACGGTGGCGACGGACCATTCATCGGCGGTCAACTCGCCGATGTCGGCCCGTAAATCTCCGACAAGTTGTGCGACCGGAAACTCGGCGTCGACGAGGTCGATGGCGCCGTCGAAGTCAGTATCGGCGGAAGCAATGGCGACGTCGTCGGCGGCCAGGTCTCGGATCTGGGCATCGAAGGCGGTCTCGATGCGCTCAATGGGCATGGCGCCGTCAGCAAGAGAGAGATCGACATCGAAATCGCTTGCCAATTCACCGATGACGACATCATCGCTGGTCAACGTGTTGACGCCGGCGGTGCCACGGGCGCGGATATCGTCGATGGCGATATCGCCGTCGCCAAACCCGAGGTCGCCGTCGATGGCGGCTTCGATGCGGCGGGCTGTGAGTTCGTCGGAGTGCAGATGACCGACGTCGACGCCGAGGGCGATGTCGGAGCGGTGGCCGTCGCCGGTGGTTCGGCCGACGGCCGCCGAGATATCGGCGGTGTCGATGCGCAGTTGCGGTGATTGCAGAGCGCGAAGCTGAAGGCGGGCATCGTTGTGGAAGCGCTCCAAAACCTCGAGAGGCTCTTCGCGGTCGGCCCGAAGCTGAGCGCGGCCGGTGTCGGTCAATTCGAGATGCTGAAGATCGTAGTCGCCGAGCTGAAATTGGCGGAGTTGAGCATCGAGTTCGTAGTCGGCACGGTAGTGCGGAAGATCTTGGCTGGTGCGGTCGACGGAGACTGTAGTGTCGCCGGTACTGCTGTCGATGTGCAGTGGGTCGACGTCAAATCCGGCGAACTCCCAGTGGGCGGAGAGATCGACGGAATTGATATGATCGGCGAGGTCTTCGACGTCGTCGAAGTCGGGGTCGAAGCGGGCGTCGAAATCGAGCTCGAGTTCAGCCCGTTGTGGGCGGAGGTCGGAGAAGCCGGCGGCCCGCCGATCGGAATCGGCGTCGGCCGTCGTTTGGACCCGGGCGACGGCCTGACCCTCCGGATCGAAGCGAAATGAAGCCAGTAAATCGAGATAGGGCGTGAGCGCGCCGAGGTTGTAGCCGTCGATGACACCGTCTTCGATGCCGACGGCGGCAAAGAGGAGGTCGACCTCGTACTGGTCGTCGATGATGGTGTCGTCGAAGCGAAGGCGAATGTCGGCGGCCATCGTCTCCGGTTCAAAACCGACGCCCTCGATATGGACCTGGAAGGCGGTCTGTACCGGTGTCATTTCCGGGTCCGGAAGCCATTGTTGGAGTACCCATTCTTGGCTTTGAATTGCGAAATCATAGCCGGGGGCGTCGGCGTCGTAATCCGATAGCAGGCCGCCGATTTCAATCGGTGCCGAACCATTGTCGGCATCGATTTGGGCATCGATGGCCAGGGTTTCGGGATCGAGTGCCAGCTGGCCGTGGAGGTGGAGAGGGGCGGTGATGTCGACGTCGGGAGCGGCCCACTGGAGCGGGGCTTCGGCGATGGACTGGACACCGGGATCGATGACGAGATGTTCAAACGGTTCATCGATGGGGGCGCCGGCCTCCCAGGCGGCGACGCGGTCGTCGAGCGTCGGCTGGGTCATGCGCACCCGCAGGTCGCGTCCGTCGAGCCAGCCGTCGACGTGTAGCTCGTGAAGCCAGACATTGAGTGTGGAGACGCCGATGGCCACATCGACTTCGCTCAACGAGGTATCGAGGCCGTCGGGCAAAATATCGGAGTGGAGTCGGCCCGCCACCTCGTCGACCGAGACCTCCATATCGTGGCCGCGCATACTCATGTCGGCGCCGGCTTCTAGCTGTGTCATCCAGAAGGCGACGGGCCCGCGGGGCTCGGCAAAGGGCTGGAGGACATCGGGGGCAAATCCGGCGCTCCAGTCGGCGCGCAATTCGTCGGCACCGGTGGCGCCGTCGAGGTCGGCGATGCGCTGTTGGCGCCAATCGAGTAGCGGCTGTGGAACCTCTTCGAGTTCGGCGGTTTCGTCGAGGTAGGCGACGGCGCTATCGGAGATGTCGACGTTGTCGATATACAGAGGCCAGTCGAAGGGATCGACGGTCGGCTCCGGATCCGGTTCGGCGACCAGATCCCAGTTGAGAACCCCGTCATCGTAGGTGCGGACGACGGCAGTGGCCGCCCGGGCCTGGACGTCATCGACGACAATCGATCTCGTCACCAGAGGAAGCAGCCGAAAGTCGATGGCCGCCTCATCGAGGTGGGCCGCCAGGTTACCCCGGGCATCGGTGATGCGGAGGCTTCGGATCGTGGCGTTGCCCAGCAGTAATCCCTCGACAGCACCGACTTCGATGGTGCCCGGAAGTTCGGCATTGACCTCCGTCAGGGCGCGGTCGACGGCCAGCGCACGGACCTGGTCGCTTTGCAGCGCTGTAAATAGGACAAGTGGCACAAGTAAGAGCAGCACGATCGCAATGATCGATGCTTTCCCAATGCGCCGTAACCAGGGTTTCATGAAGGAGACTCGATCCGGCATGCGAAAAAAAGAGAGGGCGAAGGCCGCAGTCGGGCCTCACCGTGTCGACATCGCGCGGTGGCTGACGATCGGCAGGGTGAAACGAGGATATCGCTGGAAGCGTTGAAGGCAAGCCTACATGTTCGATGGTTGCGCGCTGTGCTTTGACAACGATACCATGTGAGCGAATCTCGAGCGCGAAGCTACGACCTGTCGACGAAGTTAACAACGAAGTCGCCGGGGTCACGTTCCACGTGGGTAACGACCACCGGGACCGCGGCGCGCCGGACTTCCAGATTTCAGGACTCGAGGAGCTGTGATGATGCATTCGAAGGGACGTCTCCCGTCAGTTTCGACACCGATCGCGGTCGCCGTTTCGGCGATGATGATGTTGAGTATGGTCACTGTTCCGTCGGTGGTGATGGCCGACGAAGAAGCCACACAGGACGAGGGGCTGCAGTTTTTGCGAACTGCCAATGACGCCTTTGATGATCAGGATTTCGAGCGGGCCTACGAATATTACGTGCAGGCCTTTGATGTGCTGGAGATCCCGCAGATCAAATACCGCATGGGACAGACCGCCGCCGAGATCGGAGAGGTGGAGTTGGCCGTCGAGCACTACGAGGCGTACCAAGAAATTGGCGACGACGAGGAGTTTCTGGGCCGCATCGAAGACGCGCTGCCCGAATTGCGGGAGCAATTAAAGGCGACCGTCGAGATTGTCACCGATCCGGAGGGGGCCGTGGTGTCGATTCGAGGCGCCGATGATCAACGCCAGGAACTCGGCGCATCGCCGCAGACGTATCAAGGTGAGGCGGGGGTCATCGAGATCGAAGTGGAACTCGACGGCTACCTGGACTACGCGACGGAAACGACCGTCGAGGCCGGTGAGACCCGGGAAGTCGACGTGGAGCTACAGCGTGAATCGGTCGGCGATGACGAGCCTCAGACCGTGGATATGACGCCGCCGGCCGATATCGATGAGCGGGACGCCAACTACGCGAGGTGGGGGTGGACGAGTACAGCGATCGGAGCGTCGATTCTGGCGGTCGGCGGGGTTATGAGCTACTTTCAGGTCGATACGGCCCGTCAGGTCAATGACTTCGATCGCAGCGAGGTGCTGGCCGACGGCGGCGACAATCCGGAGGCCTGGGATGCGGCCCGCAGCCAGCAGCGCTCACTTCGAAACGATGCCCTCAACTACCATCGGACAGCCATCGGCGCCTACATCGCCGGCGGATTGTTGACGGCCACCGGAATGGGCCTGTTGGGCTACGATGCCTTTTTTCGCGATGAGACCGATGACGAGGGGCTCGTCGAGGTGCGCGGCGGTATTGGCGCCGACGGCGGGTTCGTCGGCGTCGGCGGTCGGTTTTGAGAGGTCAGATCATGGACGTTAATCTCGCGATGACCCGTCGAGGGCGCCCGATGGCGACAACAGAAGGTGGCAAGCGATGATCGGTCCCGTGGCGTATTTTCCGTTGGTTGCCGATGTCGCCGGGGTCCCCGACTATATCGATCTCGCCGAAGGGGCGGGCTACGGGTCGCCGTTTGCCACCGTATTTGCCGTGGTCGGGGGAGTGTTAACTGTCAGCGTGGTAGCTGCGGCGTTGGTTGTCGGGGTTCGCTGGCTGCGTCAGCGCTTTTCGTCGGATTCGTCGCCGCCGGTTCGAATTCTGCCTCAGGAGACGCGTCAACGGGTCCAGAAGGCAGTCCAGAACAATGACTTCATTGCCGCCGGCGACCTGCTTGCGCGGGCCGGCGAGGAGTACGAGGCCGCCGATGCCTATTTGGAGGGCGGCGCCTTTGAGCGGGCGGCGCAGATGTTCGAGCAGATCGATTCTCTGCCGCGGGCCCTCGATTGCTACAAACAGGCCGGGCGCTACGACCAGGCGGGACGGATCTACGAGAAACTCGATCGGCCCCGTGCGGCGGCTGCGGAGTACGCCCGAGGCGAGGTCTTCGATCGCGCCGCCGCCTGCTACGGGGAGTGCGGAGACGATGCGCGAGCCGGTGAGTACCACGAGCGCGCCGGCGCCTATCTGGAGGCCGCCGACGCCTACGACCGGGCCGGAGAACCGCTCAAAGCAGCGGAGTTATACGCGCAGCACGTCGACAGTCGAATTACCGACGGCGGAGAGGCGGTCGAGGAAATCCCCGATCAACAGCGGGAGCGGGCCAAACGGGCCGCTGAATTGTTTCGCGACGCCGGCAAAAACGAACGGGCCAGCGAGGTCTTTTTGGCCGCCGGCTATCCCGAAGAGGCCGCCGAAACCCTCAAGGTCTCGGGTAACTACACCCAGGCCGCGGAGATGCTCGTCGATGCCGAAAAGCCGGAGTTGGCGGCGAAATTTCTGGAGGAAGCCGGGGAGGCCAACGAGGCGGCATTGATGCGCGCGGAGTCGGCGCTGGAGGCCGGCGACAAAGGGGAGGCGGCCCGGGAGTTTCGCGAGGCCGGTCAGTTGGCGCGGGCCGCCGAACTCTTCGAAGAGGCCGGAGAGTTCAACGAGGCCGCCGGGCTCTTTGAGCAACTCGAGGAGTA
The DNA here is from genome assembly GCA_964446725.1 of uncultured Bradymonadales bacterium. Taxonomy (GTDB): domain Bacteria; phylum Myxococcota_A; class Bradymonadia; order Bradymonadales; family Bradymonadaceae; genus SLJM01. Next base: position 8,657 of record CAYUPT010000134.1, read on the forward strand.
CCAGCGGGCCATGGAGTTGTATCTGGAGGTCCCGCGCTACGGTCACGCGGCGCGATGTGCCGAACTCGACGACCGACTGGCTCCGGCGGCCGAATACTACCGCGAGGCCGGCGATATCGACGGCGAGTTGAGAGCCCTCAAACA
>CAYUPT010000135.1:0-8691 GCA_964446725.1 uncultured Bradymonadales bacterium
AGACTCGCAAAGCGAGTCCTGCTTCGGAGAGGGGTGTGGGATGAGACTAAGCCCTTCCCCGCGAACGGAGTAGGACATCGACAGCCACGGGTGTAAGCCCGTGTTGTTCCGTAAGCCCCTGTTGATACCGCTTGGGAACCGGTGTCGACAATGGTAGATAGGCCCGCAAATACAGACGATACGGCGCTTATTTACTCCCTTCCAATCGACGAAACGCAATGTCTGATTCCCCGCTTCGACAGCCGATATTCGGCAAGGTTCGCCACATTCACATGGTCGGGATCGGCGGTATCGGCATGAGCAGCATTGCCGAAGTCCTTTTGGAGTGGGGATTTGTGGTCAGCGGTTCCGATATCTCCGACGGGGAAAATACCGAAGAACTCCGAGATCGCGGGGCCGACATCTCGATCGGTCATTGCGCCGAAAACGTGGGAGACGCCGATGTCGTCGTCTACACCAGCGCCGTCGATCCGGAGGAAAATGACGAGACTCGGGAGGCGATGGAGCGCGGTCTTCCGGTCATCGATCGGGCCCAGATGCTGGCGGCGCTGACACAGCGCAAATTCGGGGTCGGCATTGCCGGGACTCACGGAAAGACGACGACCACCACGCTGGCCGGCCACGTCGTGCGGGCCGGCGAGCTGGACCCGACGATCATCGTCGGCGGTCGAGTCCACGGCTTCCAGCAGCGAAATGCCGTCGCCGGCACCGGCGATGTGGTGGTGGTGGAGGCCGACGAATTCGACCGCACCTTCCTCAAGTTGAGTCCCGCCGTCGCCGTCATCACCAATATCGAGTGGGAACACGTCGATATCTACGACGACCTGGAGGATACGCGCCGGGCCTTCGTCGAATTCGCCAATAAGGTCCCGTTTTACGGCGCCGTCATCGCCTGTGTCGACGATCCGCAGGTCCAGAAGATCTTGCCGCAGATCGAGCCCCGGACGCTGACCTACGGGACGACGCCGGAGGCCCGGCTTCGGGCCACCGAGATCGAACGAGAGGGCTTTATCACCCGTTTTACCGTCGTATTCGACGGCGAGTCACTGGGAAGCGTCAAATTGAGGGCCCCCGGCGAGCACAATGTGCAGAATGCGCTGGCGTCGATCGGCGTCGGACTGGAACTCCGCATCCCCTTCGGGCAGATTCGCGCCGGGCTCGGCAATTTTTCGGGCGTCTTTCGCCGCTTTCACAAACGAGCTGACGTCGACGGCGTGCTCGTCATCGACGACTACGCCCACCATCCCACGGAGGTGCGGGCGACGCTAAAGGCGGCCCGAAAGGGCTGGCCAGAGCGGCGGATCGTCGCCGTCTTTCAGCCCCATCTGTACTCGCGGACCAAAAAATTTCATCGCGAATTCGCAGAGGCGCTCTCGGCGGCCGATGTCGTGGTAGTGACCGACGTTTATCCGGCTCGCGAAGAAGCGATTGAGGGCGTCGACGGACAATTGATCGTGGACGCATTGGAGTATCAGGGGCACGATGATACTCGCTACCTGGCGGAGAAGAGCGAACTTCCCCGGAAATTAGCGGAGTGGAGCACAGGCGGTGACCTCCTGTTGACGATGGGCGCCGGCGATATCACGAAACTGGGCGAGGAATTTGTGGAACGTCTCGAGCAGAGGCCCTGATCCCGGTTCTGGCGATTGATCAGGAGGACTCGTCGTCGACGCAGATGCCGACATGTTCGCCCTCTTGTTTGTCGCAGCGCTGGTCGCCGGCGCAGTTGTCATTTGAAAGACAACCGAGCTCGCAGTCGCCCCAGTAGTCGTCGGCGCAGTACTGGTTGGGATGGCAGGTCGTCTGACTGACGCCGGTGCCACAGGTCGTATAGCCCTGTTCAGAGGACGGATCGTCGCCGTCGTTTTCGCCGACATTCTGGGATTCGGAGTGGTTGTCCTCGCCGCCCGATGAGTGCTGGTTGTCGACGTCTTCGCCGCGATCGACGCAGGTCCCGACATCCTGGTTGTACTGTTTGAAGCAGCGCTGTTCGTCGGTGCAGTTGTCGTTGGATAAACAGCCCGTCGAGCAGTTGGCGAAGGTCTGGCTACTGCAGTACTGATTGGGATGGCAGATGACACCGTAGGACTGATTGGGCGCATCGCCACAGGGCGTGTAGCCCGGCGCCAGGCGTTCGGCGGTCCGGTCGTCTCCCGGCCCCGGCATATCCATAAAATCTCCACAGCCGGTGAGTCCGACGAAGATGGCGAGAATCATCAGCAGTCCGTGGTGTCGCATCGCGTTGCATTCTCCAAAAAAAGTCATCGTATTGGCGATTGGAACCTGTGCGGTACTGTCAGTGAGCCGTCCAATGGTACGTCGCGACGCGGTGTAATATTCAAAATGCCGCCGTGCACGGGTCGGCGCCTCGCCATCGCCTCATGAAACTGAGCGGGGAGTGCGATAGGCTCAACGTCGCCTCGCCATCGAGCATGTCAATAATTGCCGGAGCTGTTGATGAATTTACGAAGCCGACTCGATCCGACTGCGTTCGCGGTATTACTGGTCTGTATTGCCGGTTTTACGACGAGTTGTTCGTCGACGCCGGAGACCGACGAGACCTCACAGGTCGCCGAACAGCCCGGCGGCGACGAGGCGATGCCATTCGATGTCGTCGACGCCTACCGGGCGGCCGCGGGCTGGATTCCCCAGGAGTCGAGTCTGGTGATTTCCGGGACGTCGCCGGCGTCGTGGTATTTTCTCGACGAGGTGGCATTGCCGACGGCCAATCCCGACGCCGAACCGGGAGCGCCGGGCACCCTGGAGGGGCTGGAGTCCGACATCGAGACCCTTTTTGTGGACCATATCGGATTTGATCCCACCATCGCCGAGGCGGTGGTCATCGGGACGTCGCTCAACGATGTGACGGCCGTGCTCTTCGGGGAATTCGGTGACGTGCAGGGGCAGAGCGAAGTGAAGGTTAACGGTCGCCGGGCCTACGAATTTTCGCTCTACGAAGGTGAATTCAATGATATCGATGAATTTCAGCACATCTACGCCATGCCCATCGACGATCCCCGCCCGGGCCTGGTGATCACCATGGGAATCGATAAGCTGGAGCGCCTCGAAAGTGCCCGTCAGGACGACGACGGCGGCATGACGCTGGCCTCCGGACAGCGCGGCGAACTCTTCGATCGACTCATCGCCGATGCCTCCGGTTCGCGCCTGGCGGTTGCCTCGCCGATCGGCGAGTGGTCGGCGCTGGTAGAAAACGAGCTCCAATTTCCGCTGCCCCAGGCCTTTGTCTTAAATTATGGCGACCATCAGGCGGGACTGACACTGGAGGGAGACGACAAGGAACTGGCGGTCATCGAAGGGCGCGTCGAGCAGTGGCTCGCGGAGCTCCAGGAGACGATGCAAGACCACTACGACGAGCGCGACGGAGAGTTGGTCGAGGAATTGACCGCCATTTACGGCTACCACGGCCTGGAGTCGATGATCGGACAACTCCAGCCGGAGCACGGCGACGGCCGTATCCGCTACGAAATGGCGCTGACAGATATGAATTGGGGCGCATTTTCGGTGATGAGCATGTTTATTTTCGCCAGCTTATTCGATGCCATCGATCCGCTCCGGGAATTTTCGCCGCCGGGCTACGACTTCGGCGCGCCGCGCGCCGAAACCGCGGTGCGAGACATGGCTGCAGCGGCTGCCGCTCACTTCGAACAAGAGCAGCACTACTGCACCAGCCACACCTGCGATCATCCGTGGTATATCGGCGATCCCGGTGAGCTCGTTTCCTCCGAAGAGCGCGTATTTCCAGGGGGCACCGACGTTCGCATGGTGACCATGGAAGGTGCCCCGATAGAAGGCGAATCCATGACGCCGCAGCCGATGATCGAGGGCGATGTCGACTTCGACGTCGACGCTATCACCGACGTCCTGGGCATCGACGACGAGCGCCAGACGGATACTCGCTACATCTACGAGACCGGTCCCGGCACCGGTGTGGAGGCGACGGCGTCGATTACGGCGGAGACGATGGTCGACGCCGATGACGATCGGAGGCATCGCGTCACGCAGCGGCTGGTCGTCGACGGCGGCGGATACGTCCAGTTTACAGACCCCATTGTCGACGAGCACTACATTCCGGTCGACGGCGATGACGGCGACCAGTCCCGATGAGCCCCCCTGATCACACCGACTGTCGGTGATCCGGCGAATGGCCCAGAAAGGCCTCAATTTCGGCGATGTTGGTCTCGATGCGATCCGTAGTATCGACGCTGAGTACGTCGGCGCCGCGCCAGTCGAGGGTGCAGGCGCCGACTTCGGCGATGCGAAGGGCCCGCTCGGTCATATCGCGCAGGCCGTCGGCGTCGAGCGTCTCGTGGCGCATCGACGGTCCCCGCCGGGAGGCCCGTTGTTGCAGCCGTTCGACGATATCATCCGACGATGCCCGCAGGTGGATGACGGCGTCGGGAACCGGGAGCTTTTCAAAGTGGGTCTGCAGCGTCGATTCATCGAATCGCGTCAGTATCAGTCCCGCCGTCGAATGGGTCAGGCTTTCGTCGAAGATCACCGTGTCGTCGAGTCCATTCAGAAGGCACAACTCCTTGAGGCGTCCAAAAAGCCAGGATAAATTCACACACTGCATCGACTCCCGGTCGGCACGCCGGACCGCGGTCGCGTCGTCGGTGTCGGTGTCGGACGTCGGCGCCCGCTGCAGGTGATCGATCGCAGTGCCGGGTCCAGAGGCCCGGGCCCGCCCGGACGATGACCTGGCGCGAGATGATGTCGGTTCGGCCGATACGTGGCGCAGACAGTGTTCGAAGAATTGACGATAGGTGTCGTCGGCCCGGGCAAAGGCCCGTTCGGCGGGCCGGCGCGTAAAGGTCTCGACAAAAATGTCGCCCAGTCGGGGCAAAAAGCAGCTGGCGGCCTTGGCGTAGTCGCCGGGCCCGGCGTCGTCGAGCAGTGTGTCGGCGGCAATTTTGCGTTTGGCCTCGATTCGCGTCAGCCACTGTGATGGATCGCTACGCCGGTTCAATAATTCGGTATACAGCGTCGATTTGCCGACGCCATTGGTGCCCAAGAAGTCGATACGTCGCATCATTTCCCCCCAAAAAAAGAGTTCGATCAGTTGTGGTGTCGGTGGCGGTTATCCCGCGTCGTCGGCGGCTGTTATCGCCGGTGTTCGAGCCACGCTTGAAATGTAAGTACATTCCACAGTCTGTGTTGGTGATTGGCGCGGCCCTCCACGTGTTCGCGCCATATTTGCCGAATGGGCTCCACTTCGAAAAACCCCTCGCGACGCAGGCGTGCCGGGGCCAGAAGGGCTTCTGCCCAGTCTCGAAGCGAGCCCCGAAGCCACCGGTCGATCGGAATACCAAAGCCCATCTTCGGCCGCTCGAGCAACGGCCGCGGCACGTGGCGGTACAATACCTGTCGAAGCGCCCACTTGGTCGTCCCCTCCCGAATTTTAAATTCCATGGGAAGTCGCCAGGCGAAATCGACGACGCGGTCGTCGAGAAGGGGGACGCGGGCCTCCAGACTGACGCCCATCGACGCCCGATCGACTTTGGTCAAAATATCGTCGGGCAGATAGCTGACCAGATCGAGGTACATCATCCGTTCGGCAAAGCCGGCCTGTTGTGGAGGATGGCGCCGCAGGGGTCGATCGGCGTCGAGGCCGACGACGACCGACGCCGGATCGGGCCAGTCGGCGCGAAGCCGGGCGTAGACCTCGTCGATGGACGATACGGCGATCATGCGGGCGAGTTTCTGGAGCTTTTCGGCGGGAAGTCGAATCCGCAGAGGTTTCGGAATCAGCGATTCGAGCCGGTTGTAGATGGCATCGACGCCGGCCGGGTCGGGAAGGAGCATCGCCGCCGATACGGCGCGCCGTATCGGCTGCGGGATCGGTCCCACCAGTTGCCACAGTCGAGGCGCCCACAGGTGGCGGTTGTAGCCGCCGAATAATTCGTCGCCGCCGTCGCCCGACAGTGCCACGGTGACATCGCGCCGCGCGATCTGACTGACGAGAAACGTCGGGATCTGCGAGGAGTCGGCAAAGGGCTCGTCGTACAGTGTCGGGAGCCGGGGAATGACATCGCGGGCCTCGTCGGCGGTGACGTATTGCTCGGTGTGGTCGGTGCCCAGATGGTCGGCGACGTCGGCGGCGTCGGTCGCCTCGTTGTACTCCTCTTCGTGAAAGCCGATGGAGAAGGTTTTGACCGGTCGATTCGAGATCGACTGCATCAGGGCGACGACCGTCGACGAGTCGATGCCGCCGGACAAAAAGGCGCCCAGTGGCACATCGGCGATCATGCGGTCGTCGACGGCCTGCAGCAGGCGGTGTTCGAGCTCGTCGACGGCCGCTTCCGGCGATCCCTCAAACGGCGACTGAAGCCCGCCGGTGGCGACGGCGCCCGCCGTCCAGTAGCGCCGAAATCGAGCCGACGCATCCGGGGCATCGTAGGTCTCGATGGCCCCGGGCTCGAGCTTTTTGATGCCGTCGTAGATCGAGCGCGGCGCCGGAATGGAGTTGAGCCGAAGCAGATCGGCGAGCGCCTGGCGGTCGATGCGCCCGTCAAAGCCCGGCATCTCAACAAAGGGCTTGAGCTCGGAGCCAAAGACCAGCGACGAGCCGACGCGACCGACATACATCGGCTTGATGCCCAGGCGGTCGCGCACCAGCGATAGATTGCGCTGTTGGCGATCCCACAGGGCGAAGGCGAACATTCCGTTGGCCCGCTCGAGGGCCTCGTCGAGGCCGAAGACCTCAATGGCCGCAAGCAGCACCTCGGTGTCGGAGTCGCCCCGGAATCGATACTCCGGTCGGCGGGCCCGAACGTCGCGGCGGATACGGGCGAAATTGTAGATCTCGCCGTTGTAGATGATGACGTAGCGCCCGGAGGCCGACTCCATGGGCTGGGCGCCCTCTTTGGAGAGGTCGATGATCGCCAGGCGCCGATGGCCCAGGGCAATTCCGGCGTCGTCATCGGTCCACACCCCGCGACCGTCGGGGCCGCGGTGCTCGAGGGTGTCGGTCATCTCGTCGATGAGCCGCGCCGGCAGTCGGTCGAAATCGGTGCTCCAGAATCCGGTGAGTCCGCACATAAATAGCTATCTCGGGTGGTGGGTATCAGGTCATCAGCGGTGTGGCGTCAATTCGTGGAGTCCCCGTCGAAACTGAAGGTGGGCGGCCAGGGCGACGCCAATTGCGAGCGCCACAGTGACCACTTCCAGTGAGCTGACGCAGGTCCGACACGGATCGGCAATCGCTAGTTGAATCTGCCACATATCGGGATTTGTGTAGGGCCAGCCAAACCAGGCGGCAAATAAGTAGCCCGTGTGTTCAAAGCCGCGCACTACGTCATTGACCAGATCGGCGCCCAGATGGGAGGCCCAGCCGGCGACCCACCATCCAACGGGGCGAGCCCAGCGGGCCCGGCGAATGTCGCTCCACTTCCAGATCAGAGCGATCAGCGCCCACACGTAGATCGAATGGCCGACGGTCCGTCCGTAGGGACTGAGTTCGGCGGCCTGAATCGACTTGTCGATGATATCCGGCGTCAGCGCCCCCAGTACAACGGGAACCAGCGCCGTCTGGACTCGAAGTGGCTGTCGCCGGGCCACCGACGGAGCGGCCGCCAGAAGAAAGCCCACCGAGATGTGGCCCGGGATATACAAAGTGTCCTGTGGCTCCGTGGCAATTCGTCGTGATCGATGGGGCGGCAAGCGACTTGTGGATTGACGGCGACGGCGATGGAACGAATTTTTATACGGCACGGACGCCTGTCGAGAAATCGACGCCGTTATGTCACAGTACCTACCGTATAGGCCCCCGGTCATCGACCAGAGATTTAGTGGAGTATTATGGACGTCAAACGCCTCTTTGACATCGCCGCCGCCGGCGCCGGCCTCGTCGCCGTCTCTCCGATCCTCGCCGGAGCCGCCATCGGTGTAAAGCTGACGATGGGCTCTCCGATCTTTTTTACCCAGACCCGGCCCGGCTATCGCGGCGAGCCGTTTCGGATCTACAAATTCCGGACCATGTCCAACGAGCGGGGGCCCGACGGCGAATTGCTCCCCGATGCCCAGCGGCTGGGGGCCTTCGGAGAATTGTTGCGCTCGACGTCGATCGACGAGTTGCCCGAGTTATTCAATGTCCTCAAGGGCGATATGAGTCTCGTCGGTCCCCGACCGCTGCTGATGCGCTATCTGGAGTTGTACGACGACTTCCAGGAGCGGCGCCACGAGGTGCGCCCCGGAATCACCGGCTGGGCACAGATCAACGGGCGCAATCAATTGAGCTGGGATGAAAAATTTGAACACGATGTCTGGTACGTCGACAACCAGAGTCTGTGGCTCGATCTGAAGATCTTGGTCAAGACGGTCCTCCAGGTCCTAAAGCGCGACGGCATCAGCCAGGAGGGCGAGGCCACAGCGGCCTATTTTACGGGCAATGACGGCGATGACGCCGATTCGGGCCGAGCCGCCGAGGCCACCGGGTCGTAAGTCCGTTGGTCGCCGGAGGTTGGCGCCGATTATCGGCCGGTGACGTCGGGAAGTGCAAAGATGCTTCCCACCGTCAGTGAGTGGACGGCCCCGGTATTGCGACCCCACACCGTGTACTGGTAGTTGGCCGTCAATTCGATGTCGCCCAGATCGACGAGCAATCCGGCGCTGAGATCGACGGCGTCGCGATCGAGACGCAGATCTTGTTGACGGATATTGTCGGCGGTGTAG
>CAYUPT010000136.1:0-8682 GCA_964446725.1 uncultured Bradymonadales bacterium
GTACGGGATTTACACGGTATGCTCCGCCAACCCGGTGCCGGCCAATGCGATATACAGCGAGCTGGTCCGGCTCCGACCGCAGAGGATGTAGAATCAATTCTGTTCATCGTTCGTTGTATTCGTCGCCCTATCAGACGGGCCCGGTGCTCGCGAGTTTGAACAATTGCGCCGGGACCACCTGGTGAGGTCGAATCCTCCGTTCGATTCGTCGTCGATTCGTATCGAAGGTCCGCCAATCGGTACCTTCGTCACCTGCATAACTATTGTCGACGGTTTTGCTGAATTTTTGCTTCTCGGACGGAAAGAAGTGTAAATGATGCGGTATAAGATCGCCGTATCCGCTCCAATTCTCGGGCTGATCGAAAGTTTTCGAGAAGTCAGAGAATTCGAAATCCTCCAATGGCAGCGAATGCAAACGAGCGTGTCCAACATGCGGTTGTCACCGCGTTCGGAGGTTTTTGGAGCTGAGATCGTTACACATCGATTCTGAACAGAGGCTTATCGGGGATGGTATGCTTCTGGTCAGATAGTTGTGGTTTCTCTGAGGGAGGAATCGCGCAATTCGAAGATAGCGCAACAGATACTGGAGAATCCGATGAGGCTATACGCGACAGCTGTGATGATTGCGGCACTGCTCATGCTTTGGGGATGTGCAAACCTGGAGCCGATTACCGACGATATTGAGCAGAGCAGTCAGCCATTGCAGGCAGAGAGTTGTCACGACCGCTGTATGGAGGACTTTCACGCCTGTCGCGAATCCGGTGGAGGTGATGGCCCGGGCGCCAGTGGCTGCGCGCATGACAAGAATGATTGCAAGGCGCGTTGTCCCTAGGAGCCCGTTGAAGGGATGAAAAAAACCACGTCGCAGTCGGTCATCAAAACACTTTTTCGGGGATTGCTGTTGGAAGTCCCTCGGGGATGTCCGGGGGATCAAAACCAGCTAATTCCAGGATGGGAAGAATGCGTCGCAAGTCCATGATGGTACCGACGCCGAGTAGCTCCTGAGGTTCGACCCAGGCGGCGTCGATGCATTCTTCTGCGCGCAGCGACAATTCGTTGCGAGGACTGTTGAGCCGGCACAGAAAATAGTGTGCTGATTCGAAGACCGCCACCGGTCGTTCGACGGTGACGCGAAGCCCGGTCTCCTCGTAGGCTTCTCGAACGCAGGCTACCTCCGGGCGTTCATTGTGCCACATCGTACCACCCGGAGGGCACCACTGACCTCCGCGACCGACACCGAAGGCCCGCCGTACAAATAACAGTTCTTGTCCGTCTTCTATCAAAGCCCAGGCAGAACTCATGAGGGGTCTCGATATTCAATGTGCACCGCGGCGAGGCCATTGACTCGCCTGCGGATACTGCGACAGAATTACCAAAATGGCGGCGACAGACGTCGCTCTTTCATATTGCTAAACGTATCAGTGGCCCATCGTCTTCCAAAGAGGGGACGATCAATTCGATATCAACGGCGCTGCCGGGCGCTTCGATTCAGCTCCATGGAGACCCATGAGGGAGCAAGCATCGCCTGATACCGAGCGGCTTCGCGGGGTGTTGTCGCGGATCCGTTTCGCCAGTGAAAATGGGGAGTTTGCGGTCTGCGAACTCGACGTCGATGACCGCCGTGTTCCCGTTACGATCGTCGGGAATATCCTCTCCGCTACCGTCGGGGAAACCGTAGAGGTCAGCGGGCGCTGGCAAAATGATGCACAATACGGTCGACAATTCCGTATCCAGTCGATCCGTTCGGTTCTGCCCAAGACCCGCGACGGTATCAAAAAGTATCTGGCCAGCGACATGATGGAGGGCATCGGGCCCACATTGGCGGAGCGCATCGTCGAACACTTTGGCGATTCGACGCTCGAGATCATCGACGATGCACCGGAGCGGATCAGTGAAGTCGAGGGAATTGGAACCAAGCGGGGTCGTCAGATTGTGGAATCCTGGAAGGAAGATCGCCAGGTCCACGAACTTATGGTTGCACTGCGCTCCCACGGGGTTTCAGCTTCTCTGGCCGTCAAAATCTATCGCGAATTCGGTTCCCAGGCCCTGGACCTGATTCAGCGAAACCCCTACCGACTCGCTGAAGATATCCGGGGGATCGGGTTTCAGACCGCCGATGAGATTGCGCGCCACTTTGGTATTGATACCGACTCGCCAGCACGGCTTCGGGCAGGGATTGTCCATGTGCTCAACGAAGCTCATGGAGAGGGGCACGTCTTTTTGCCGCGTCCCATCGTCGAAGACCGGGCTCACAAGTTACTCGGTAATACCATCGGTGCTCTCGACGATTTACTCCACGAACTGCAGCTCGAAGATCGGATCGTCGTCGAACAGCGCGACGATCGGCGTCCGGATGCCATCTATCCAGTCCAGGCTCAACGGGCTGAAGTCGGTGCCAGCCGCCATATCCGGCGTATTACCGGTGGGACCAAACAGCTCGGCTTCCAGTCTTCCACGCTCGGAGATTGGCTCAAAGACATCGAGGAGCAACTCGGTATTGAGCTTGCTCAGGAGCAGCGACGAGCCGTGCTATCTGTATTTGAAGGACCGCTGGCAGTTGTGACGGGAGGGCCGGGAACGGGAAAGACGACCATCATTGAAGCCATCTGCAAAATGGCCGATCAGCTCGGCCAACAGATTGCACTCGCCGCTCCAACCGGGCGGGCGGCCAAACGGATGTCGGAGGCGACCGGACGCGACGCCCAGACGTTGCATCGTCTGTTGGAGTTCAGTTTCGAGGATGGAGGGTTTCAGTACGACGAGAATCGTCCGCTGCCCGTCGATATTCTCGTCGTCGACGAGGCGTCGATGATCGATCTATATCTGCTGTACTCCTTGGTTCGAGCAGTGCCGACGGGAGCGAGTCTGGTATTTGTCGGCGATATCGACCAGCTACCAAGCGTTGGGCCCGGTCAAGTCCTGCGCGATATCATCGACAGCGGCGCCGGCAGTGTGGTGCGGTTGACGGAGATCTTTCGTCAGGCCGGGGAGTCCTCGATTGTCGTCAATGCTCACCGTATCAACGCCGGGAAGCTACCGGTGGCACCGAAGCGACAAGACGGTGAGCTCGTAGATTTTTATACCATCAACGCCGCCGAGCCCGACGTCGCCGCAGATCGCATCGTGAAATTGGCGACCCGGCGCATTGCCGATGCCTTTGGATTCGATCCACTGGAAGACGTTCAAATTCTGTCACCAATGTATCGCGGTGAGATCGGATGCGATCAGCTCAACGAGCGCCTCCAGCAGCGGTTTTGCGGTGGTCGACAGCATCTGCAGCGCGGCCAGACCTCATTTTATTGCGGCGATCGGGTGATGCAGACTCGAAATAACTACGAGAAAGACGTCTTCAATGGGGACGTGGGCCGTGTCATGTCGGTCGATCCCGACGACCAGGGATTGAGCGTTTCGTTCGATGATCGTCGTGTCGATTACGACAAGACCGAACTCGACGAATTGACCCTCGCTTACGCCATCACCGTTCATAAGAGCCAGGGCAGTGAGTATCCGGTGGTCATCATTCCCGTGTCGACCCAGCACTACGTCATGCTCCAGCGCAATTTGCTGTATACTGCGGTGACGCGGGGGCGAGAACTGGTGGTGTTGGTGGGAACCGAGCGCGCCGTCCAGATCGCCGTCGACAATGCAGAGGCGACACAGAGATACACGAGATTGGCGATACGGATTCAAAACGACAGCCCATAAGAGCGAGTGGTCTGCCGAATGTTGGCCGGCAACACCAGGGGATAAAAAAAAGAGCCGGCCTCCATTGTTGGAGACCGGCCGCAGGTATTGACGATGTGATTCGTCAGTTTAGTAGGTGGTGGTCACCTGCATTAGAAGAGACTCAGGCTCATCCGAAGCGTCACCGGGAGATCCTCTTCTTCCTGGTCCATGGCTTCGAGGGCCGAACGGTTGAGCGTAAAGAACTCCAGAAGCTCTTCATTTTGTTCGTCCAATTCCGTGTCGGCGTCGTATTCTTCCGCGATATTGCGGATTTCTTCGGCCTGTTGTGCGAATTGCGGAAATTGCTCTTCTTGAATAGAGGTCAACAACTCGGCGGAGGCCTCCTTGCTCTCTTGGAGGTACTCGCCGAATTCTTCCTGGCCGATCTGCTGTTCGAGTTCGTCGATGTTGTTGCGAAGCTCTTCGTGTTGCTGACTCAGCTCATCTTCCATGCCCGGTTCGTCTTCCATGCCCGGTTCGTCTTCCATGCCCGGTTCGTCCTCTTCGACGAATGAGCCCAGTGCCTCTTCGAGGTGGCGCATACTGGTGACGGTATGTTGTTCACCCTCTTCACCACTGAAGTCTTCGGCGGTCAGTGTTTCGACGTGATCGGAGTACGTCTGGACTTCCTCGCTTAATTCGGCTTCCGGCTCGTCTTGCATGCCCGGTTCTTCGATGCCCGGCTCGTCTTGCATGCCCGGCTCTTCGATGCCCGGTTCTTCGTAGTCGTCGGCGCCTTCACCGTCGCGGGCCATCAGAACGTCCACATCATCGGCGCTGGCTTCCGGCTCGGGCTCCGGCTGGGGCGGCACTTCATCGGCGGAAAGAGCAAGTTGCTCGAGCGTCGTCGCCGTCTGAGCAAAGGCGTTTTCGATGACATCGACCTGGTTTTCGATGGCCTCTGTATTATCGATGGCTTCGATGGTGTTCATCGCCTCCGCAGTTTGCTGTTCGTACTCCATTTCCGGGTAGTGCGATTGCTGGATGACCATCATAATCTGGCCACCCTGGTTGAGGGTGCTGGTCAATTGCTGTGGATACTCGCCGCACGGGGTCTCGTCGAGTGCATCGACATTGTCCTGGAATTCACTGAGTTGCTCATTGAGAAGGTCCTGATCGTCGTCGATAAACTCCTCGAGCGAGTCGTGAAAGTGCTGGGCGCCGTCACGGGTGTAGTCGGCGACGTGAGGAATTCCCTCTTCGCGGTGTTCTTCGACAAATTCGTTAAAATCCTCGATCGAGCCCGGCACGTCGGCTTCGTCGCCAAAGTCGAATAGCCCGTCATCGTCGTCGGCCTGGGCGATCATGGGCGCACCGGCGATCGGCGCCGATTCGACGGTCATATCCGCCGATGCCAGAGGATCCTCTTGTTGTTCGGTATACAACTCCTGGATGGCCGACACCGAGGCCTCGTAGTAGTTTTCGACGCCCTGTTGCTGTTCTTCGATATCGACGTCGGGGTCGATTTCATCGGCGGCCGACTGGACCTCTTCGACGGTCCCGGCGCCGACGGTCTCCTGGACGGAGGTCAGCCACTGGGCTCCGTCTTCAAAGACATCGGAGGTGATCTGCGCGAAGTCCTCGCGCTCCTCATCACTGAGCTCGTCGATGCGATTTCTCCAGGCCTCGAGCTGCTCTTCGAGCTGTTGGTATTCCTCGGGATCTTGTTCAAACCACTGATCTTCCTGAGGCAGGACCTCCTCCATGGCATCCGCCATATTCTCGGCGCCCTCGTGGGTGTAGCTGTGGACGTCGTCGATCCCCTCTTGCTGATGTTCCTGAACGAACTCCTCAAAATCTTCGATGGCCGACGGGTAGTCGACGTCCTCCCCGGCCGCGGCCTCCTCTTCTCCAGGCATGACGCCCTCTTGTTCGCCGTCCTGGTGTTGGGCCACCTTATCGCCTGGCGATGTGGCCATGGCCGTAGAACCAATGGTCAATCCCGCCGAGACGGCCAGAAACGTCGAGATGCGCAATATTTTGCGTGTGGGTATGTGTCTCATGTCTGCACTCCTGCGTCAGACTTCACTTCGAACCGTCCGTCAGGATAAATCCCCCCTGACGGGGCAAATGCCCGTCCCCTTCGATACTTCAGCGGTCGGGCGCAGCCTGAAACATAAACTCCCAGCGACGGCTACAAAATAAACGAGGTCTTTTTCGTCCGGCTCCAGTCGCCGATGATTTCGCTCAGGGATATCTGCCTCGAGAGGTGTTGTAACCCCCAACTCCAGGATCCGCCCGACCATCTTGTAGTAGCCGAAAACACAGGGTGTTGGACGTGTTCCCGACCTGTCGTCGCCGATGTGCTACGGCCTGAAATCCCGTTGAGCGCTCTCGTAAGTTATGTCACGGTGCAGGAACTTCACCGAATCCCCATGACGTATACGACATCGCGATGAGCCGTAGTAGATGAGGTATGAAAAGCTGGAGCCAACGCGATGAGCTTACAGCAATGAGTCCGTTATGGTCGTGAGCATCGATGGCAGTCGTAGTTCGGATATTTTCCCGCGTTGTATGGCGGCTCTGCTGGCGGCGTGTGTGTCGGTCGGGTGCGATGTCAATCCGGTCAATTCTGGCGCCAGTGAAGGCGAGGATGAGACGACACTGGCCGAGCGGGTGCCCGACGGTGAAGTGGCCGTCAGACTGTCATCTGGCACCGATGTCGTCGGTGGAGTCATCGAAACAGGTGATCGCGTCGATCTCATAGGGCGCTTTGCTTTGGACTCGTCGGCAACCCCCGTCGTCGGTACAGCTGGGTCCGATATCGATCAGACCTAGAAATTGGCCCGCACCACACACTGAAGGAGCATTTTGATTTTCTCGATGGAGTCTACAACTGGGGCCATTTTCGAGCGCCGGACAATGACTCGCCCTGTCCACCCGACGAGTATCAACGCGTCGATGATGATTGTGTGCCAGCAATTGAGATCATTCGCTGATTCCGAGTGCCGCGGAGTGAATAACCACACCGTCGGCGCCGTCGAATTTGTCGTGGGCCCGACGACGGCGCACCGGGGGGCGATGGGGGGATGGCAATTGGGAGCCAACTTGTAACTGAGGCCCCACCGGCTACCATCGAAGACACGTATGATATTCACTCGGGGCCGATTGTGGGCCGTCGATCAACGAACCGATACGAATTAGGAGACCCTGATGTCTAGAACTTATCTTTGGATGACCGCTGTGGTGTTGATCTGTATCGCCGGGACATCGACGGCCGTGGCCAGTGACTGGGAGCGCGTCGATCAAACCGATGGAGTCACCGTCTATGAGCGAGATGCCGGCGACGACGTGGCATTTCGCGGGACCATGGAGGCCGATATCCACATCGGAGAGTTGATCGCTACCTTCGTCAACCCCGACCAGCGGCCGCACTGGGTCGATAATTACGGCGATCATGAGACGATCGAGCAGAGCGCATCGTCGGAGCTGTACTGGCTTCAACTCGACATGCCCTTTGGTGTCTCCGATCGCGACTACGTGCTGCGTGCGCAGTACAACTTCGATGAGGCCAATCGAACCTTTACGGCGACCACCCAGTCGGTCGAAGATCGCCGCAAACCAGAAGACGACTGCTGTGTTCGCGCGGAATCCAATATCGAGTACGTCTTTCGCGCCGAACCCGGAGAGCAGACGACGCACATCGAAGTCGATGTCCAATCCGATCTCAAAGGTCGTGTGCCGAGCCGGATCGTCAACTCCGCCCAGCGCGAGTGGCCTGTTGCAACCCTCAATGCACTCGTCGATCGCACCCGAAGCTCCGGGGTCGACGCCGACTCCCGGGCCGCCGACTGGCACCGCGAATAAGCCCGATGAGCACCGGATTTGACGGCCCGAATCACCGATGAATGACGACACCACCAGGCGGCTGCCGGCCTATCTATTGGCCGGCGGCCGCTCCCGCCGCCTGGGCCGCGACAAAGCGAGGGCCGCTCTCGACGACGAGACCACGGTCATCGAAGCCGTCGCCGCCTCTATCGAAGACGCAGTTTCGTCGGTGACCGCCGTCGCCGATCGCCGAGCCAAATACGATGATCTGGGGATTCGCACCATCGCTGATTTCGACCCTCATCTGGGCCCGCTGGGCGGGATTCTGCGCGCCGCCGATGATGCCGGTGAGGGATATTTTTTGATCCGCAGCTGCGATCGCATCGGACTTCGGGCCACCTGGGTGCGGATTCTTTTTGAGGAGACCACAGGGCGACCTCCGGCGGTCTGTTTTCGTTTTCAAGACCGTCTCGAGCCGTTATTTGCCCTGTATCGGGCCGAACTCGCCGATGTTCTTCAACACCATATCGACCAGGGGATGCGGGCCGTATGGCGGTTTCTACGCGCTGTCGACGTCCGCAGTATCGACGCGCCCGACGGGTGGCACAAGACACTGTCGATCAACACCGCCGAACAGCTCGATCGGGCTCGTCAGATGATCGAATAGACCGGCGATCGGTGGCTTACGGGTTGACATCTCAAGTCGGTGATTAACCTCTGTCGCACCTCCACATTGAGCACGAGCCGTATCGGGGGATTCGACGCTTCCGTAAGATTAGCGTGCAGTTCAAAGCAGTCGAGTCGCAGGCCACAGGCGGCCGATGCGTTGTCGAGCAGTCCGGCGTTGCTGTAGCTGTGTTTTCGGACAGTCGCCACGATGGCGACCGGCGATGATGGCATAATTTTTTCATTGTTTCTGAACGGAGAATCACGACTCATGACCCAGACTCAAAGTGTGACCATGTCCGACGGAGTGTCGATCGAAGCCGAGATGGACTCCGGATACGACGAGATTTTGACCCGGGAGGCCCTGGAATTTATCGCCGAATTGCACCGGCAATTCACGGAGCGCCGCGACGAGTTATTGGTGCGCCGGCGGCGACGCCAGGAGGCGATCGACAACGGCGAAAATCTGGCATTTCTCGACGAAACCGAAGGCGTGCGAAACAGCGACTGGCAGGTCGCCGA
>CAYUPT010000137.1:0-8585 GCA_964446725.1 uncultured Bradymonadales bacterium
CGGGCTCCGGCTCCGGTTCGGGTTCGGGTTCGGGCTCGGGCTCCGGTTCGGGCTCGGGCTCCGGTTCGGGCTCCGGCTCCGGTTCGGGCTCGGGCTCCGGTTCGGGCTCTGGCTCCGGTTCGGGCTCGGGCTCCGGCTCCGGCTCCGGTTGGGGCTCGGGCTCCGGTTGGGGCTCCGGCTCCGGTTCGGGCTCCGGCTCCGGTTCGGGCTCCGGCTCCGGACTATCATCGACAGCGGCCAGTTCGTCTTCATCGCCGGCCGCTTCATCTGTAGGCGGCTCTTCGCTGTCGGCATCCTCCGTACCGGCGGCCATTTCACCGTCCACATCCTCGTCGCCGACCGGCTCGGGCTCCGGCGCACCGGCGGCCTCATCGACGTCTCCAAACTCCCCATCAGCATCATCGTCAACAGCCACTTCGTCGCCAATGGGCTCCGGCTGTTCGTCGACGGCTTCGTCGGCACCGGGGCCCATCGTCATATACCAGCCGCCACCGGCGAGCAGAATCACGGCGATAACTCCAATGAGCAGCCCCGCCGATCCACCGTCGTCGCTATCGGATTTCGGTGGCTCTTCGACCTCCCCTCGATCGACGACCGGTTTCTGGTCGGCAATCGACGGCTCGTCGGATTCCGGCGTCTGAACACTGCGCTCCGGCTTCTCTTCGGGCTCCGGCTCCGGCTCGTCATCGAAGAGCTCGTCGGCGTCGAGCCCATCGGTGGCCTCGTCGTCACCGTCGCCGGAGACGTCGGCGACAACCTCTTCATCTTCGTCAAATAGCTCGTCTTCCTCGAGGCCCGAGTCCTTATCGAGGTCCTCGGTGTCATCATCTCCAAACAGGTCGTCTTCATCGACTTCCGGCTCTTCGATTTCGGCCTGCGGCTCGTCGTCTCCAAACAGGTCGTCTTCATCGACTTCCGGCTCTTCGATTTCGGCCTGTGGCTCGTCGTCTCCGAACAGATCGCCTTCGCCGACTTCCGGTTCTTCGATTTCGGCCTGCGGCTCGTCGTCTCCGAACAGGTCGTCTTCATCGACTTCCGGCTCTTCGATTTCGGCCTGTGGCTCGTCGTCTCCGAACAGATCGCCTTCGCCGACTTCCGGTTCTTCGATTTCGGCCTGCGGTTCGTCGTCTCCGAACAGATCGTCTTCGCCGACTTCCGGCGCGCTGTCGAGATCTTCGGGCTCTGCGGCGTCCACCGCAGCCTCGTCTTGGGCGACAGATACGTCACCGGGTTGTTCGTCGGCCTCTCCGGCGTCGGCGCTGACGTCCACACCGGCGCCAACGTCGGCCTGTGGGGCCGCCGGCTCGTCTCCACTGCCGCCTGTTTCGGCTGGCTCGCCGCCTCCGTCATCACCGACGGCGGCGCCGAATAACGGCGTTCCGTCGTGGGGGCAAACGTCGATATCTTCTTCGAAATTACGGCCACATGTCGTGCAAAAACGCTCCATATGCCTCTCGCCTCCTGGTGATGACCCTGCTGGCCGTGCACTGGCTCCGAAATTCGATAATTGTTGCCACGGCGTGGCCACCATAACCCATCGGCGACAGGTGGACAACTTATCTGCCCTCCCCCACAGCCCGAGGACATCCGGTAGCCGACGGCCACCATCAACCGTAGGACGCCACCACGGTCACAAAAAAAGGGCCGCGGATGACTCCGCGACCCTTCGTTACTTCAATTCGGCGACGCCCCCCGCAGCGTCGTTACTGCGCGCTGTACTGAAGCCGGAAGCTCCGCTGGTTGACCTCGCCGGTCAACCGGCCTTCGGCGCCGCTTTCGCTGAGACGTCCGTCAATCTCGACGTTATTGCTTCCTCGATCGCCGCTGGCGGTAATGGAATTTCCTTCCGAGACCTCGCCGCTAATCGGGATCATAAACGAGTTGCCCTCGCGCTCTCCGCGAAGCTGCCCGCTGACATTGAAGTCGCGACGGATCTGAAGTCGGAGATTCGTATTCTCGAAGTCCGAGCCGGAGATATCGGCATTGAGGGTTCCCGTCATCGCCGGTTCCGGTGTCGGCTCCGGTGCCGGTTCAGCGGCCGCTGCTTGCTCGTCGTCGGCGTCGTCTTCGGCCTCTTCATCCTGCTCGTCGGCCTCTTCTTCGTCCATCTCTTCGTCGGGGTCGTCGGCGCCCTCGTCGGCGAAGCTGCGGGCGATCTCTTCGTCGCATTCCTCCATGCGCGCCGAAACCTGGACTTCCACGGACTCTTCGCCTTCCATCTGTTCGGAGGCTTCCCCGAAGCTATCTTCGGTAAATCCGTATCGAGCGTAGATCTCGTCGCGGATCTCGGAGGCTTCGTCGTCGTCTTCGATCATCTCATCGACGCAGCGCACCTCGTAGGCGGCGCGAATGTACATATCTTCGTCGATATCGGGTTCGTCGTGCTCCGCTTCTTCCTCTTCGGCGTCGTCGTCCTCGACGGTGGGCTCATCGACTTCTTCTTGCTCCACCGGATCATCATCGATCTCCGGATCATCGCAGCCGGCGGTGACCAGGCCTGCGGCCAGAAGGGCTATTACGGCAAGTTGGGCACATCGTTTCATGACAGGTCTCCATACTAAAGGTTGAATTGAGGCGGAAGTCTTCCGCTTCGACGGACCGGTCGACATGGGAGTCCCGGTCGAAAACTGGTATGCGGTACTGGGGCGCGCCGCCGACGTTTGACCGTGGTAAATTCCAGCTTTTCGAACGCGCCACTGGCCGGCATGGTACGACCGGTTTTTTGGACTTGTCAATCCTGTCGTCACCTATCCCCCTTCGACGCTACGCGGTCGCGACATATCCGGGATATCCTACCAATTCACTTGGGTATTGTGCGAAACTGCGCTATCGGTTAAATGTGAAACCGGCTTCGTCTGGCGCCCATCCAGTGTGTGGAGCCCCCTGTCTCGAAGCGTTGCCGGGCCCTGCATTGGAAATCTGCTGTCATCCGCCTTTTGTTATACCACGGTCCGTTATGCACTACGTCATCGTCGGCAACGGCGTCGCCGGAACCCGCGCAGCCTTCGCCATCCGCCAGCGCCTGGGCGCCCGGGAGGCCCGGATCACGCTAATCGGCGACGAGTCCGATTATTTCTTTTCGCGCACCGCCCTGATGTACGCCTACATGAATCGCCTCGACCGGCGCGACCTGGAGCCCCATGAGCGCCGCGTCTACGACGAACGCCAGATCGAGCGACGCCGCGGCCGAGTCGTCGATATCGACGCCGATCATCATCAAATTGAATTGGCCGATGGCGCGACCGTCGACTACGACCGCCTGCTGTTGGCCGTCGGCGCCCGGGCCCGCATGATCGACTTCGGCGGCCTCGACGACGTCGACGACGGCCTGGTCCACTTTATCGGCCTCGATGATCTCGACGACTGTGAGCGACTGACCTGGTCGACGGAGCGCGCCGTCGTCGTCGGCGGCGGACTGATCGGCGTCGAACTCGCAGAATGCCTCCACCACCACGGCATCGACGTCACATTCCTGGTGCGCGAACCCTACTACTGGCCGGCGGCCTTTGCCCGCCCCGAAGGCCAGATGATCACAGACCATATCCGCTCCCACGGCATCGATCTGCGCCACCAGACCGAGATGCTGTCGATCGACGTCGACGACGACGGCCGAGTCAGCGCCGTTGCCACCGACGATGGCGAGACCATTCCCTGTCAGATGCTCGGCATTGCCATCGGCGTCGCCCCCCGCGTCAACTGGCTTCGCGATACCACCACGCCGCCGGCGACGGACTTCGGGCTGCGCGTCAATCGCAGCTTTGAGACCTCGCTTCCCGAGGTCTTCGGCGCCGGCGACTGCATCGAAATGGAGATGGGTGACAACCGGGTGCGCCACCTGCCGATCTGGTACGAGGCGAAAAACCACGGCGACCTGGCCGGCGCGGCGATGGCCGGCGACGACGTCCGCTACGATCCGCCGATCTTCTATAACAGCTCCAAGTTTTTCGATATCGAATACACCACCGTCGGCGACGTCCAGGATCTACCCGACAATACTCGTTCGCTGTACCGGCGCATGCCCGGCGAAAACATCTCCCAGCGCATCGTCTTCGACGACGACCGGGTCCTGGGCTTTAGCATGCTCGGCTCGCGCTGGGACCACACCGTATTGAGCCGGTGGATCGACGAGGGGCGCAGTCTCGATTTTGTTCGAAATCATCTCGATGAGGCGCAATACGACGTCGAATTCGGCGGTGTCGATCTCAATGACATGAACGAAGAAGTGAGGACGCTGTGAGACAACAGGGCGCACTGGGCTGGCTCAAACACGATATCACCCACCGCGGCGTAACCGCCTGGGCACTGACCGTCGTACTGGCGCTGTTTTATCTGGTTTTGTACTACGGCGGGCGTACTATCGGCGGGGTCTACATCCCCGACTTCTGGCACTACGCCGCCGATGCCATCGGCCTGCCCCACAAGTGGACATTTTACGGGCTGTTGTACACCATCGCCGTCGGCGTCGGCGGTATCTACGTCATGAAAAAATACAGCCACAACCGCTACCAGCTGGTGCGCACCGGGGTGGTGATCTTCGTTCAATGCACGCTGGCCTTTGCCATCCCCTGGATTCTGGCGATCTTTGAGCAGCCGGAGTACTACTTCAGCTATCTGTGGCCGCTCGAGATCTCGGACTTTTACCCCTCGCAGATCGCCGAATACCCGGTGCCGATCATCGTCTACAGCATCGTCGCCGCCCTGGTGGTCGTTCCCGTGTTGGGCGTCTTTTTCGGCAAGCGCTGGTACTGCTCGTGGGTCTGTGGTTGCGGGGGACTGGCCAATACCGCCGGCGAGCCCTTTCGCCACCTGACGCCGACCTCGCGCCGCTCCTGGAAATTCGAAAAATGGGCCGTCCACCTCACACTGGTACTGGCGCTGGTGGTCACGGCGGCGGTCATCGCCTCCTGGGCCGCCGGCGGCCACTACCCGCAATTTGAACAGACCGCCGCCTCCATGCAGTCGCTGTACGGCTTCGTGGTCGTCACCATGCTGTCGGGCATCATCGGCGTCGTCGTCTACCCCGTCGGCGGCACCCGATTTTGGTGTCGGAATTTCTGTCCCATGGCGGCCCTTTTGGGGATCATCCAGAAATTCGGCCGATTCCGAATCCGCGTCAAAGACGATATGTGCATCTCCTGCGGGTTGTGCACGAAGTACTGCGAGATGGGCATCGATGTGCGCGCCTACGCCCAGAACAACCAGAATTTCGTGCGCGCAAGCTGCGTCGGCTGCGGTATTTGCTCGGAGGTCTGTCCGCGCGGCGTACTCCGGCTGGAAAACGAAGCCGCCATCGACACCCCGAAGCTGTCGATGGCCCAGCTTCTGTCGGAGTCGTACCGAAATGACGGCGCCTGCAAAGACGGCGAATGCGGCTGCTGAGCCACCGACTCCGGTGGTTTCTCAGCCGTCGCTCAACAGCTCCTTCCAGCGATCGGGCATCCGCCGCGGACGGCCATTTTGGTCGATGCAAACGGCGACGACCTCGCCGGCGGCAATCGGGCGCTCGTTGTCGCGGCGCACCAATTCCTGACCGAATGTCACGCTGGTATGGCCCAGCTCGTCGACCCACAGCCGACCGATGATTTCATCAAAGACGGTCGCCGGCGCCTCGTAGTCGATCTGGAGACTGCGGACCACAATTGACGGGCCGTCTTCACTGGCCCAGTCGCCGCCGAGTTCTTTGAGCGCCATCCACCGGCAGTGCTCGAAGTACTGGACGTAGACCGCGTTGTTGACGTGGCCAAACGAATCGAGCTCGTAGCCGCGCACGGTCATCGGAAGTTCAAAGGGGTTGTCCTTGTTCATACATCGACCTCGTCGGTACAGAATGATGGGCGCCGTCGCCGCGCCGCGATCGGCGAGGCGACGTCGACAGTTGATCGCGGCGCCTGTTAAACCGACACTTGCCGGGCGTCAACACCGCATCACTTTACCGAGGACCATCGACGATGAGCGACGACACCAGCTACACCTGCCCGATCTGCGAGGGCGAATCCAAAGCCCGAGCCGACAATGAACACTTTCCCTTCTGCTCCAAGCGGTGCAAACAAGAAGATCTGGGCAAGTGGTTTGGCGGCAATTACTCGATGGCCGGACGGCCCGCCAACCCCCACGAGATCGCTCAGAAAGTGCGCGACGACTCCGACGGCTGACCGCGCCGCCGGCCCTCCCTCATGACAACCCCGATCGGCCGACCCCACAGCCGATGGCCGAGCCCTTCCGTGATCGACGTCACGGCCTCCGTGTCTACAATATTGGATACGCAATAGGCGGAAGTTGGCGCCGGCACCGACTCCCTGGAGTCTGCGGCGACAATTCCGAACCGTTTGAATACCATATTGTCGGGGGCATCGATGAACTTCCAGCAACTGCTGGCAATTGGCTGTATCGCATTATTCGCATTATGGCTAAGCGGATGTGAATGCACCGCCGAATCCGACGGCGATCTCTGCGATCGCCACGACACCGAGTGCGGCGAGGCTATCCTCGTCGACAACTGCGGCGATGAGCGCACCGTCGAATGCGGCGAGTGTACCAATCCCGATGAGTGCGTCGACGGCCTCTGCCAGTGCATGGGCGCCACCGACGACGAATTGTGCGATGAACACGACCTCGACTGCGGGGAGGCGACCGTCGACGAGCCCTGCGGCGACGAGCGCACCGTCGACTGCGGCGACTGCTCGGGGCCCGACACCTGCATCGGCAACAGCTGTCAGTGCATCGGCGAGTCGGAAGACGAACTCTGCGAGATCCACGATCTGGGCTGCGGGGAGGCGACCGTCGAGGACCAGTGTGGCGACGAGCACACCGTCGACTGCGGCGACTGTTCGAGTCCCGACGAGTGCATCGACAACGCCTGTGAGTGCATCGGCGAGTCCGACGACGAGCTATGCGACGACCTCGACGGCGTCTGCGGCACCACCGAGACCACCGATCGTTGCGGCGAAAACCGCACCATCGACTGCGGCGACTGCCCCGACGGCAACTCCACATTCGGCGCCGTTATCGACGCCGAAACCGGCGAACTCTTAGACGACGCCGAACTGCGCGTCTACCAGTGGCCGCCCCCCGGCGGCGAGGCCCACGACTGGGTCTGGGAGGCCGATTACCGGGCCTCCGATCCCGACTTTACGACCACCACCTCGTCGACGTCCGGCGACTTCAACTTCGAATTCGCCACCGACGAGTCGATCTGTCTGGACGACCAGGTCGACGCCTTCGAGCCCTACCAGTGGTATCGCTTCGTCGTCGAGCGCGACGGCTACGATCCCGGCGTCTTCTACCGGACCCACGGCGCCTTCGACGCCTCCAGTTGCCCCTCGCAGTGCCCGACCGGCGACGCCACCGGCTGCCACCGCATCGACTTCGAGCTCTTTTCGGACAGCTCCGACTACGCCCGGTATCCCAATCTGGTAAGCGACGCCCGCGAACTTCAAGAGCACGAATATCAGTGCACGCTTCTTCCCGACAGCGCCCCCTACGATGAACTCATCGGTCTGCGCGTTCGACTCGGCGGCGCCAATATCGGACCCGGCTCCTTTCACCTGGAGGGCATCAGCGTCGATGGCGGCGACGACTACGTATTGCAATACGTCGAGCGCACCGACGGCTCCGTCGACTCCTATACCGTCGACAGCAACACCTTCTATGAACACGACAGCCACGGACACGTCCACTTCATGAACTGGTTTCGCCTCTCGCTTGTGGAAGCCACCGACGAATGTCGCGACGTCGACGACCGCTCCGATAGTTGCGTCACCCACGACGGCGAAAAGATCTCGTTTTGCCTCCACGACTTCGAGCCCTTCGATGGCGACGTCGGCTACTTTTATGACGGCCTCATGTCGCTCTTTCCCGACCCGCCGACCTGCGACACCACCGAACAGGGCGTCACCCCCGGCTGGATCGACGTCTACAACAAGTATCTGCCCGGCCAGGCACTCATCCTCGGCGAGCCGGACGACCTCAGCGCCATCGGCACCCGCTTTATCGAGGCCGAAGTCGACCCCGATCAGGTCCTCGAGGAAGTCGAGCGCCACGGCAATGTCGCCCAGCTCGAAATCGATATCCCCTCAGACGGCGACAGCATCTGCGACGACTCTTCAAAGGTTTTGGACTGCTCAATGCCGCCCAGCGACTACACCTCCACCGCTCAGCAGCGACAATGCGGCGACTACCTCGACTACGCCGGCGTTGACTGATGGGGTCAATCTGCGGCTATGTTCTCAAACTTGTTCACCCACGGGATTAACCCGTGGGGGCTCTATGTTCCCAAACTTGTTCACCCACGGGATTAACCCGTGGGGGCTCTATGTTCTCAAACTTGTTCACCCACGGGATTAACCCGTGGGGGCTCTATGTTCTCAAACTTGTTCACCCACGGGATTAACCCGTGGGGGCCTCAACGCGTTCTGACGTTCCCTTACCGCGACCACGATTCTGGTTCGGTTCGCCCCATACCATCGATTCAGCGATTCCGCGAATCAGCGACTCTGCGATTCCGCAATTCCGTGCTTCCGCGACTCCGCGATTCCGCGCACTGCCTGCTCCGCGCCTCAGCGGTTCTCCGCGCGCTCTTTCGCGAC
>CAYUPT010000138.1:0-5749 GCA_964446725.1 uncultured Bradymonadales bacterium
GGCGAGCTTTTCGACGTGCTCGTCTCGCAGGTGGTTATGATTGGAGCCCTCCTCGGACTCCTTCTCCCCGTTGACGATGAGCACTTTCTCGCGTCGTTCGGCGGGTTTATCCTTGTTGATGAACAAAATCGCCGCCGGGATACCGGTGCCGTAAAATAGATTTTCACCGAGGCCGACGACGGCCTCGACGAGGTCGTTTTGCAGGATTTTCTTGCGGATGCGTCCCTCGGAACGACTGCGGAAGAGCACGCCGTGAGGAACGACGACGGCCATCCGGCCTCTGGGGGCCACACTGGCGATCATGTGCTGGATAAAGGCGAAGTCGCCGTAGTTTTTCGGGGGCATCCCGTAGGTTTCGCGGCCGAAGGGATCGCCGGCCTTCCACAGCTTCTTGCCCCAGTTTTTGAGTGAGAACGGTGGATTGGCGAGGACGATGTCGAAGTCCTGGAGCGTATTGTCGTCGGCCAGAATCTGCGGGTCCGTCAGCGTGTCGCCGCGCTCGATATTGGCGTTGTCGATGTCGTACAGAAATAGCGCCATCTTGCAGATCGCCCAGGTATTCAGATTCTTCTCCTGGCCGAATATGGACAGACTCTCCGGGTTCATTCCGTGTTCTTTCATGTACTGCCAACAGGCGATCAACATGCCGCCGGCCCCGCAGGCCGGGTCGTAGACCGTCTCGCCTTCTTGGGGCTGGAGCACTTCGACCATCAGCCGGACGACGGGCTTCGGCGTGTAGAACTCCCCGCCCTTCTTGCCGGCGTCATCGGCGAATTGGGCGATGAGATACTCGTAGGCGTCGCCGAGTATGCTGGGCGAGACGTTGGCGTTGGTGAGTTTGTACTTCTCGAAGTGCGCCATCAGCTCTTCGAGCATGTGATTCGGGAAACGCTCCTGGTTCGCGAAGTCGACGTCGGCGAACACACCCTCCAGTCGAGGGTTTTCGTCCTCGATTTTCTGGAACGCGATATTGAGCCGCTCGCCGATGTCGGTGGCGTCCTCGCGGATCTCCCACCACCGGCTCCCCTCCGGGATGTGGAATCGGTGCTCGTCGTCGAGTTTGGCCAAATCCTCGTCGCCGAACTTCTCCATCAACTGGTCGTACTCCTCCTTCCAGACGTCGCACAGCCGCTTATAGAACAGCAGCCCGAAGATGTAGTGCTTGAAATCGGCGGCGTCGATGGAGCCGCGCAGGATGTCGGCGGCGGCCCATAAGTGCCGCTCCAACTCATCGAGGGTGATGGTGTCACTCATACGTCTCTACTTCGTGAGGTCCCAGTGATCGGCGAGCTACGGCGTTTGTGTCGAAACGCCAAAAATCGGTGTGGTCAGCGACAAATTGCTTAACATATCCCGGCGTCCGATGACCAGATAACGACGGGAGGTGTATCGATGAGGTTGATCGGAATACGGATAATGGGAGCAGGGGCATCGACCGGAGGCCCGGCACACAGCGCTGAACTGCTCGGTGATCCAACGGTGTGTGTCTAGATTCGGCACGACGACAACGCAGACCACGACACAGGCCTTGCGAAGGAGATCCCCCATGGGCATCAAGGACAACAAACACCTGTTCGAGCGCCGCCAACAGATGTGGAATTCCGGTGAGTCGAATCTCGTCGACGAGATCTTCGCGTCCAATTACATCGGACACACTCCGCGCGAAGATATCGAAGGCAGGGAGAGCGTCAAGAAACTGGTGACTCAGATGCACGAAGCGTTCCCTGATTTCGAATTGACCTACGACCCGATCGTCGCCGACGAGGATTACGTCACCGTCAAAGTCGAGATTCGAGGGACTCACGAAGGCAACCTGGGCGGATTGGCGCCGACGGGTAACGAAGTCAAAGTTTCGGGGATGATCATCTCCCGAATCGAGGACGGGAAGGTCGTCGAGGAGTGGCGTCAGATGGACACGATGGGAATGTTCCAACAGCTGGGGGGTCAGCCCGGAAGCGTCGATGCCCAACGCGTCGAACTCGGCATTCAGGAGAAGCAGGACCAAAGAGCGAGGCGACGATAGTCGTTGACCGAGGGCCTCCGCGGGTTGAAATCAGGGATCTCCTCGTCGGCTTCTACGAAACGCCAGATGTTGTCGAGTAACTCGCCGATGGTTTGGCAGCTATGATTGACAACATGTCGCGCAGGCTGGCTCCAAGTCTTCGGCACCGCAGAGCCTATCCTTGTGCTATCGGGGAATAAACTGTGTGAGCGAGGACCGAAAGGCGCGACCGAAGAAGGCCCCGATAAGCCTTGTGCTATCGGGGAATAAGCCTTGTGAGCTAACAAACTGTGTGAGCGAGGACCGAAAGGCGCGACCGAAGAAGGCCCCGATAAGCCTTGTGCTATCGGGGAATAAGCCTTGTGAGCTAACAACCGAGGGCTCCCCACAGAAATTCGGTGGCGGGCTTGTCCCGCCACCACGTCCGGCGGCAACGCCGCCGGATAACCGGTTGGGGGATACATTGCTGTAGCTCACAAGGCTCGCTCACCACCGACACAAGGTCGATGGGGTCGACAACCGAAGCTCCTGAAGGAGCGGGGATGTCTTGCGCTATCGGTGAAGAAGTCCTGTGAGTTGACTACTGCTGCCCTTCGAAACTACGCCGGGGCTCTCGGCGGTGCTGAACGACGATGGCTGTGTTGCGGCTCCTCGACGATGCTAAGGCATCGCCTCGTCACCGCGCCTTGCCCTCGCCGCCCAGTCCTCGCCGGGACCACCCATGTACTTCCGGCGGTCAGCACTACGGAGGTTAGCCCCGATTACTCATGATCCATCTACGGCGGCTCATCAGCGACGACGACCTGGCCGACCGGGCAACCGATGTCGTCGATCGCCGGAATTGTAGACATCGTCAGCACCCCACACGACCGACGAATAAATTGACCACACCAAACGTCAGCGGATGGGTCTCGACGTCGTGGAAGCCGGCTTCGCTCATCATCGCCTCAAATTCTTCGGTGGGCGGAAAGGCGGCGATCGATTCCTGGAGGTATCGATACTGCTCGCTGCCCGACAGCAGGGCCCCGATGCGGGGGACGATCCGGCGGACGTAGAGCCGACTCAAGGCGGCGATCGCGCCTTTTCGGGGCTCACTCAACTCCAAAATTGCGACTCGACCGCCGGGACGGACGACTCGGGCTATCTCGCGCAGTCCCTGGAGGCGGTTTGGAAAATTGCGAATTCCGAAGGCGATGGCACACCGGTCGAACTGATCGTCGTCGACATCGAGTTGTTGGCCGTCCCCCATCTTGAGGTGGACGGTCTCGTCGAGTCCCGCAGAGGCGACCTTGTCGCGACCGACATCGAGCATCTGACGGCTCGGGTCGATACCGACGACGGTTACCTCGTGGCCGCTCGTCGCGATCGCGATGGCCAGATCGGCGGTCCCGGTCGCCAGATCGAGGATCTCCTGACCGCCGCAAAGCTCGAGAGCGTCGACGGCCCGGCGGCGCCACCGGCCGTCGAGGCCGAGCGACAAAATTCGATTCAACAGGTCGTAGCGACCGGCGATATCGTCGAAAAACTCGCCGTCTCCTCCCTCGACCTCTTTGGTGGCCCCGGCGTACTCTCGGTCTGTCATCGTCGCCTCATCAAATTCAATGCTTCGATGCCTGTCAGAAGAGCCATCAAGAGTGTCTCCCGTTGCCATTTCCGGCCGATTTAGACCGCCGTTTCCTTCGTGTGTTCTTTGAGCCGCCAGCGTGGATACCCCGGGCAGCGCGAGGCCGGCTGGGCCGCAGACTGCCGGGGCGTTCTTCAGACTGCGTTCACAGACTTTGCTCCCCAGCGGCGCGAGGCCGGCTGGGGCCGCACAGTGCTTGGAATGGAAGAGGGACCGCTCAATCCTTTGTGTCGAACTCTGAATTGCTCGTGGAGCGATGGCTCACAGGTCCTGTTCGACATAGACCTGATAGACATCGATTTTTCCGTCCTCCAACTCAAAAATATCGACAAAGGGTACGTCTTCGAGCGTCGTTTCGTCGTGGCGCTCGTAGTCGACGTGACCGCGCACAATCACTCGCCCGGGTGTGGAGTAGACTTCGTCGAGGTGGTGCTCCGAACTTTCGATCGAGTTCACGAAACCTTGAACGAAGTCGTGAATCGCTTCTCTTCCCTCCGTCGGAGGGCTGCTGGCGTAAATGAAACTGGCATCCTCCGTCAGATAGGAGCAGAAGTCGTCGACGTTTCCACTATCTAGGGCCTCGAAAAGCTCGATAATCCAGTCTGGTACTCGCATATTCTCAATTCCATGTCGGGGAAAATGATGTGGCAGGCGATGCGATTGCCGTCACCACAGTACCGGTAACAACGAATTGTTCAAGTGCTTTTGAACAAGGTCGCGGTGCCGCCTGTGTCCACCAGCGCATGAATAGTCCACCACTTCCAGCTGCCGATTACGGGGGGAGAAGACTGATGGGGCGTAAATGATCGATATAGAATGGGGTAAGTGTCGATAAGCTGGTTGGGAGGCTTCAACCATAAAGGGGGTTATCCTATGGTCGAGGGCGCTGATTGTGGCATTGTGGAAAACTCCCTAGAGCGGCGCCCGGGCGCCGGTGAGATAAGTGATGCGTGGTACAAGGGGTTGATGATGCGTGTATTGCATACGTCGGATTGGCATCTGGGCGTAATGATGAAGCGGCGCCGCTGCCAAAAAGAGCAGAGCGCCTTTCTGGACTGGTTATTGGCGACGATGGAGGAGAAATCGGTGGAGGTCATTGTCGTGGCCGGCGATGTCTTTCACCGGGCGAATCCGCCGAATGCAGCCCAGGAACAGTACTATCGATTTCTGGCGCAGTGTTCGACGTTGCCGTCGCTCAAAAAGGTGGTGGTGGCGGCCGGCAATCACGACTCGCCGACAGGGATCGCGGCGCCGTCGGAATTGTTAAAACATCTCGATATTGAAGTTGTCGGCGGCGTGGAGACCGGTGATGAGGCCCGACAGCAGTGGCTGTGTCCGGTGGAGGGCGAAGATGGGGAGGTGGAGGCCGTGGTCTGCGCGGTGCCCTATCTGTCGGAGGCCCGAATGGGGATCGGCCATCAGCTCGAGGAGTCGGAGCAGGAGTTGCAAAAGCGCTTTTCTCAGGCCTTTGGCGAGCTCTACGGAGATATGGCCCGACGGGTCCGGCAAAAGTGGCCGGAGGCGGCGCTTGTGGCGACCGGTCATCTGACGTGCATGGGCGAAGACGGAGAGCTGCAGGAGGGCGATTATCACTCGTCGCTGCATCGAAGCGGGCCGGCGGGCAAGCAAGACCAGGCGCTGGTGGGGACGATCGGCGCCTTTTCGCCGGAGATCTTTGGCGACGACTACGACTACGTGGCGCTGGGCCATATTCACCGCTGTTACCCGGTGGACCGACAGAAATGGGGAGGAACGGAGGTGTGGTACAGCGGCACGCCGGTGCCGACGACGCGCGACGAGTTGAGCCGGCGCGATGTACTGATTGTCGACGTCGGCAGCCAGGAGTCGACATCGGTGGAACGCGTCGAGGTGCCCCGGTGGCGACAGATCCACGTACTCAGCGGGAGCACCGAGGAGGTCCTCGAGAGTCTGCGCGAGGTGGAGGGCGACGATGAGTTTCCGCCCTATCTGTACGTCGATGTGGAGTTGGCGGAGGGCGAGGAGTCAGAGCAGCCTCGACGGCGAATCGAGGAGAAAATCGCCGAACTCTTCGATGACGACCAGGCGCCCCAGGTCGTCGATTATCGAGAACAGCGCGAGCGAAGCGTGGAATTCGATGATGG
>CAYUPT010000138.1:5849-8584 GCA_964446725.1 uncultured Bradymonadales bacterium
CTGGACGCCATCAGCCTGGCGCTCTTCGGGACCACGCCCAGGCTCAATGAGGTGGGCAGTGTCAGGCAGCGGTGCGCCAAAATCCTGTCGAAAGGCGAGGGCCGCGCCGAAGTGGAGCTTTTATTTAGCCTCAAGGATGAGGGCGAGCGCCGCTTTTATCGGGCGATGTGGGAGTTCTGGCGAAGCCATGACAGTGCCACGGGAACCCCGCAGAACCCGCGGCGATCGCTGATCGAGGTCGACGCTGGAGGCGAGAAAATACAGGAGCTCGTCAATAGTCGCACCAAAAAGGAGTACAACGCCGCCTTCGACACCGCTCTAAAGGGGCTGGAGGTCGATGATTTTTATCGAAGTGTGATGCTCGCCCAGCATCAATTTGCGGCGTTTTTGAAGGCCAGCGAAGAAGAGAAGGCCTCCATTTTGGAGAGTCTGACGAAGACCGACCACTACAAAAAGATCGGTGCCCTGGCGGCCGAAAAGTACAGCGAAAAAAAGGAAGAGCGCGACGCCAAGGTCAATAAAATTCAGGGGATGGCCGAAAATGTTCCCGATGACGATGAAATCGCCGGGCTCAAGGAGAATCTGAAGAAACAAAACGAGGCGGTCGATGACAAAGAAAAGGTCTACGAGCGCGAAAAAACGGGGCTCCAGTGGCTCGTCGACGAGGCGGAGCTCGAAGCGGAGCTAAAAGAGGCGAGCGACAAGGTCGAAGAGGCCAAAAACACAAAACAGGAGGCCAGCGAGGATTTTGATCGGCTGAAAGCGGCGGATGCCGTGGAGGCGGGGCGGGAGGCGCTCAAGGCACTGGAGACACAGGAACGCGAGCTGGAGGAACTCGAGGACAAGGTCGAGGGGCTCGAAAAGGCGTTTGAGAAGGCGAAGGACGCCAGAGATGAGAACAAGAAGGCCGTTGAGAAGGCGAAAAACGAGAAAGTGAAGGCCGAAGAGGCCAGAAAGGAGGCGGCGCCGACCATCAAGAAAGGACGCCGGCTGGAGACGGAACGACAGGGGGCGAAAAAGGCGCGGGATGCCAAAAAGAAGGAAGTCACAAAGCGAGAGAAGGCGCGAGATGAGCTCAAAAAGGAGCTGGAAGAAGCCCGGAAGGCGCTAAAAGAGGCGGAGAATAAGGCCCAGGAGCTGGAGGAAAAACTCGCTAAAAAGGTGCATCTGGAGGGGCTCGATAAGGCCTATTCGGGGCTAAAAGCGGAGGTGAATTCGACGATCAAAGATGCCGGCGATCTGGAGGCGCTGGATACGCAGTGTCGAGAGCAGACCGAGGAGTTGGAAGACAAATCGAAGGCATTGGATAACAAAAAGGAGAAATTGAAGAGCGAACAAGAGGCGATAGAGCCGCTTGAGAAGGCGCAAAGGAAAGCCGAAAACGCCCTCGACGAGATGCTGGCAGATGCCGAGTCGGCGAGAGAGCGGCGACA
Organism: uncultured Bradymonadales bacterium; assembly: GCA_964446725.1. Lineage (GTDB taxonomy): Bacteria > Myxococcota_A > Bradymonadia > Bradymonadales > Bradymonadaceae > SLJM01. Next base: position 7,283 of record CAYUPT010000138.1, read on the forward strand.
ACAGGATTCGGCAAAGCGAAAGGAGTTTCGAGGGCGAAAGGCGTCACTCGAAGAGGCCAAGAGGTTGGTGAAGCGGCGAGACGAATGCCTGGAGGCGGCCGAGAATGCCGAGGCCAAGGCGGAGGAGTGGGGCGAAAAGATCGAAGAGAAGAGTCCCGAATTGAAGGACCTCAAGGAGCAACTAGAAGGCAAAGAGCAGGCGCTTCAGGAACTCGAGGTCTCGGCGAAGGTCCACGAGTTTCGGCTTCATCTGGAGGCCCACGACGACGAGGAATGCCCGGTCTGCGGCAGCGAAAAGCATCCCTTACTGGAACATCAGTCGGCCCAGGAGCTGCGAGCCACAGAAGAGGAGCGCCAGGCGAAGCTGACCGAAGAGGTCAAGGAGCTAAGGAAGAAGCAACAGAGATTAAATGAAAACCTGGTGAGCTGGAAGACCAAAATGGAGGGCGCCGAAGAAAAGGCGGAGAATAAAAGAGAAGAAGCCGGGGAGTTAAGAGAGAAGATCGAGGCGGCGCTGGAGGACGTCGAGGTGGACGCCAGGGCGGAGGCACTCGAGCAGGCAATCGAGGAGATGGAGTCGAAAATCGAGGAGATCGATGACGCACTGAAGGTCCTGGATGACCGACAAGAAGCCCATGAGAAGGCCCACAAGGAGCTGGAATCGGCCCGAGAGGAGATCCAACAGTTGGAGGACGGGGTCGAGGAGTTGAAACGCCAGATTGAGACCGCCGAAGAGAAGTTAAAAGAGGACCAGAGACGCCTAAACGAGGAGCGCGGCGAACTCGAGAGGGCACTCGACAGGTTGAGCGAGCGATTCGACGACTATGACATCGCTCTGGACGTCGAGCTTTCAGAAGACGATCCGGTCGATGGCGCGGCGCTCAGTCGACAGCTCGAAGAGGCGCTGAAGAAGGCCGATAGGGCTCGCAAGGAGTACGCAACGCTCAGTGACGAGGTCGAAAAGCTCGACAGGAAAAAAAGCGAGCTCAAGGGAGAAGTTGAAAAGCTGGGCGAGAAATTGGAGACCGCCGGCGAGGAGTGTGAGAAGGCCGAAAAGGCGTTTCGGGAAGCCGACGAAAAGGTACAACAGCTCCAGGACGACCTCGACGAGTTATTGGACGGAAAAGAGCTGGATACCTGGGAGAAGTCCCTCGACGACGCGCTCAAAGCAGCCACCAACAAACTCGAAAAGAAACAACAAGCACTCGGCGAAAGTGAAAAGAAGCTCGCCGGCGCAAAGAGTGCGTTGGAGTCAAACGAGAAGGCAATCGAGAACCGCAACACGGAGGTGGAGTCCAAAAC
>CAYUPT010000139.1:0-8559 GCA_964446725.1 uncultured Bradymonadales bacterium
TCGCGTGTGCGCTTCCTGTCGCTGAACCTCGTCGAGTGCCCAGTTTTTGAAGCGCTCGGAGGCCAGAATCAGCGCCATGACCGTCGGAAAAAACCCGAGCAACAAAAATAGCTCAAAGAGCAGCTCCGTTTGACTGACGACGAGCCCCTCCTGAGGCATACTCTGCAGAATGTCGACGTAGAGATAGGCCGTCGACCCCAGCATGATCGCCAGCCATACCACCGTCGATCGACGACCGGCGATCAGGGCGATGAGCACGATGTACAATCCGTACCACAGCAGTACCGTCGGCCCCACAAACCCCAGGTAGGCAATGACCGTAATCAGCCCAAAGCCAAAGAAGATCATCCAGTTGCCCTGGACGACAAACGAGTGGCCCCTCTTCATCAACAGCGGCGTCAGCGTCACGCCCAGCCCTCCGACAAGCGGAGCCAGCGACGTCGCCAGATCTTCGACCAAAAGATAGAGAATCACCGTGTACAGCGGTCCGCAGATCGCGGCCAGAATGGCGAATACGACCACCACCCGGGCCCGAAAATGCTGCTGGGGGTCGTCGCCGAAGTCGTCGGGCAAAAAATAGCTCGTAGCCCGTCTCAACCAGCCCAGGGACTCGACCGCCGTAGATACTGCTGAGGCCATGATACAGCTCCTGGCATCGCGGCGCAGCCGCCCGCCATCTCGTTTCGATAGAAAAAATTCAGATCCATCCGTACCGATTGCCGGGGTTGAGCCCCCCACATCGCTCGTCGCTCTTTAAGCTTTACCGTCGATGCGAACGAGCCTCATACAATGCGAAATTGCCTCATCTTAATAGACCGAAAACCCACTGGCTGCAAATCATTTTTCCGACAATTCACACCATCTCGGACGTCGCCTCGGCGGTGTCCGGATGTTGTGACGGTGCCTCGTCGAGGGCCTGTTGTAATTCCTCGACGAGTCGTTGTTTTCGAAAGTCGCCTTTTTGGAGGACCTCTTCGACATTGCGCTCCAACATCTGTCGTTCTTCGGCGCTCAAATCGGCGGCGGAGACGACAATGACCGGAATCGTCGACATCGCGCTGTCGGTGCGCATCTTCTCGAGCACTTCAAACCCGTCGAGTTTGGGCATCATCAAGTCCAGCAACATCGCCGACGGCTCCACCTCACCGTCGAGCATCTCGATGGCCTGGTGCCCATCGACGGCGCAGCGCGCCTGGAATCCGGCTTCTTCGATGGTTCGGCGCATGATCGTTCGCGTATCCTCATCATCTTCCACGATCAGGATCGGCCCGTCACCGCCGTCTTCCACATTGGTCTTCAACACATCGACCAGTTGCTGGGGGTCGACGGGTTTGGTCAAATAATCCGTCGCTCCCAGCGAAAAGCCCATATTGCGCTCGTCGAGAATCGTCAGCATAATGACCGGAATATCCCGCAACTCCTCATCGTCATTGAGTTGCTCGAGGATATTCCAGCCGTCGATTTCGGGCATCAACACATCGAGGGTGATGATATCGGGCTGAAATTGTCGGATCGTCTCCAGGACGCCCTCCCCGCCGGTGGTGGTCTCGACGGCAAATCCCTCATCGGCGAGAAATCGCGTCACCAACTGGTGAACCGTCGGGTCGTCGTCGATGACCAATACCCGATCGGCGTCGTCCGCGGCTTCCGCCGACGCATTGTCAGCCAGCTCCCCGGTGTTGTCAGCTTCCCGATCGTCATCATCGCGTTGTTGGGCCCGCTCGACGTCGACGGGAATCTTGACGCGAAATGTCGATCCCTCGCCGACAGTGCTCTCGACGCCGATATCGCCTCCCATCATCTCCGAGAAGTGCTTGCAGAGCGTCAACCCCAGTCCGGTGCCGCCGAAATCCCGGGTCGTCGACGCCTCGGCCTGACTGAAGGCCTCGAAGAGTTCGTCGAGCTTGTCGTCGGGGATCCCAATGCCGCGATCGATGACCTCGAAGACGCCAAACTTCTCATCGCCGCGCTCTTCGGTAAATGCGTGGATGCGCACCAGACCGTTTTCGGTAAACTTGGAGGCATTCGACAATAGATTGATCAAAATCTGGCGAAGCTTCATGCGATCGGCGCGCATCGTCTCCGGGGCATCGTCGATATCGATCTTGAGGGTATTGCCGTTGTCCTCGATGACCGGCTTGAGGGTATCGCCGATCTCCTCGATAACCGTCTCCACGTCGATCTCCTCGACAAATAGCTCCATTTTACCGGCTTCGACCTTCGACAGGTCCAGAATTTCGTTGATCAATTCGAGAAGATGTCGGCCGGCGGATTCGATTTTGCCGACATCGTCGCGCATCATCTCCTCGTCGATCATCTCCAGGTCTTCGCCGACCAATTCGCTGTAGCCGATAATGGCATTGAGCGGCGTGCGAAGTTCGTGGCTGATATTGGCCAGAAATTGGCTCTTGGCCTCGTTGGCCTCTACGGCCTCATCGCGGGCCTGTTCGAGTTGCTTTTGAGCCTCCTTGCGCTCCGTGATATCGCGCACAATCGCCACATAGCGCTCATCGTCTTCGATGGCGGTCACCGACAATTCGGCGGGAAAGCGCGACCCATCGCGGGACATCGCCTCTGCCTCGTGGGTATCGCCGACCCAGCGCTGGAGCGGATGCTCCGGAGGAGCAGTATCGCGGTCTGTGGAAGGAGATTGTGGAGGCGACGTCGAGTCCTGTTGTTTCGCCCCGGCGACCGGCCCCGCGGAAATGTCGGGAACCAGGCTGGCAAGCGGTGCCTGTTCGATATTGTCGCTGTGTCGACCGAATAATTTTTCGGCAGCCGGATTGACCTCTCCAATCCGGCCGTCGTCGGTAACTGTCACAATCCCGTCCGGTGCCGCCTCCAGAATCGCCCGAGTCTGCGACTCCTGGCGTCGAACCTCGTCGAGTGCCCAGTTTTTGATCCGCTGCGACGCCACCAGTAGCAACGTCACCACCACGAACATGCCGACGACCAGCGACATCTCAAAGAGTAATTCGTGGGGGTAGATCTCGATGACCTCCCCCTCGGGCACGGAGCTCGCAAAGTGCATATAGAACCCGACGGTCACTCCCGACATCACAACGAGCCAGGCCACCGCCGACTTCCAGCCGGCGATCAATACCAGCAAGATGATGTAGATAACCTGCCAGATCAGCACCTGCGGACCCAGCGTCGCCCCCAGGTAAAACAACCCGCAGGCCCACAGCGTCATCCAATTGCCGAGCACTGCAAATGAGTAGCCGCGCCGCATCAACAGCGGCGTCAACCCGATGCTTCCACAGGCCACAAAGGTCGCCACCGACATCAGCGGCTCGTCGATGACCACCATCGTCAGTGCCGCGTACACCACCCCGACGACGCCGACCAGTGTGGAGAGCACAAAGACCACCCGGGCCCGAAAATGAAGCTCCGGGTCGCTGCCGAAATCCTCCGGCAAAAAGGGCGCCGTCAAACGCCCCAGCAATGTATCCTGTTTTTTCGCCGACTCTTTGAGGTCCGTCATCTTCAAACTCCCCGCCGGTCACGGACCGACATGGCTGGTTGTATATTTTAGTTCCCAATAATGCAGTTTTGGCATTCTCGAAATCGGCGCCGAATTGCGGCCCGATCACGGCATATCAAAGCGCTTGCGCAGCCGGTGCCCGCCGTCGATCGCCCAGGGCATCGCGCAACTCCTCGATGAGTTGCTCTTTGGTGAGGCCTCCCTTGCCGAGGACTTGTTCCGTATTTTGCTCGAGCATCTCCCGTTCGGCCTCCGACAATTCGGCGGCGGATACGATAATGACCGGGATGTCGTCGTCACCACCGTCGCGCATCTGTTCCAGCACTTCAAAGCCGTCGACTCTGGGCATCATCAAGTCCAGTAGCATCGCGCCGGGCTCGACATCATCGAGCATCTCCAGGGCCTGTTGTCCGTCGCGCGCACAGCGCACTTCAAATCCGGCCTCCTCGACGTTGCGCCGCATCAATTCACGGATATCGTCGTCGTCCTCTACGATCATCACCGGCCCGGTGCGGCCGTTATCGATATTGGAGTGGAGCACATCGATAAGCTGCTGTGGATCGACGGGCTTCGTCAGGTAATCGGTGGCGCCCAGCGAAAACCCGGTATTGCGCTCATTGAGAATCGTCAGCATCACCACTGGAATGTCGGCGCACTGTGGATCGCTTTTGAGTCGCTCCAGAATTCTCCAGCCGTCGATTTCGGGCATCCGCACATCGAGGGTGATAATATGGGGCTGAAATTTGCGCACCGTCTCCAGGACCTGCTCGCCACCGGTGGTGGTCTCGACGGCAAATCCCTCGTCGGCGAGAAATCGCTCGATGAGTCGGTGTACCGTCGTATCGTCGTCGATGACGAGCACCCGTTCGGCCTCCGGCGGGATCTCCGAATTCGATGGGCTGCGCTCCAGAGATTCCTTGTCGTCGCCATCATCGCCCCCTCGATCGCGGCGCGCTTCGTCGACGTCGACCGGTATTTTGACGCGAAATGTCGAGCCCTCGCCGACCTTGCTTTCCACGGCGATGTCGCCTCCCATCAGCTCCGAAAAATGCTTGCAGATCGTCAGCCCCAATCCGGTGCCGCCGAATTCGCGGGTCGTCGAATCATCGACCTGGTTGAAGGCCTCGAAGAGATCGTCGAGTTCGTCCTCCGGGATGCCGATACCGCGGTCGATGATCTCGAAGACGCCGACCTGTCGTCCGTCGTCCTTTTCGCAAAAGACGTTGACCCGAACCAGACCGTTCTCCGTAAATTTTGAGGCATTCGACAACAGGTTGATCAGAATCTGGCGAAACTTCATGCGGTCGACGCGCATCGTCTCCGGCGCATCCTCGACGTCGATCCGAAGGGTATTGCCGTTGTCGGCGATCACCGGCTGGAGGGTCTGAGCGATCTCTTCGACGACCTCTTTGACGTCGATTTCCTCGACGTATATCTCCATTTTACCGGCCTCTACTTTCGATAGATCCAGAATTTCGTTGATCAGATCCAGGAGGTGTCGGCCGGCAGTCTCGATTTTGCCGATATCGTCGGCCATGTCGTCTTCGCCGATCTGCTCCAGATCGCCCTCCACGAGTTCGCTGTAGCCAATAATCGCATTGAGCGGTGTGCGAAGTTCGTGACTGATATTGGCCAGAAATCGACTCTTGGCCTCATTGGCCTCCACCGCCTTGTCGCGGGCCTTTCGCAGTGCTTTCTGGGCTCGCTTGCGTTCCGTAATATCGCGGATAATCGCCACAAAGCGGTCTTCCGTCTCGATGGGCATCACCGACAATTCAGCGGGAAAGCGCTGACCGTCCTTCTGGACCGCCTGGGCTTCATAGGTCTCGCCGACCCAGCGCTGCAGCCCCTCCGAAGGCGCTTCCCTGTCTGCGACGTCGACGACTGAACTGTCGCCGTCTTCCTCGCCGGCATCCACCGGGTTTTGGGGCGCCTCTTCGATTTCGGGGATCAGACTGACCATCGGCGCCTGCTCGACGTCGCCGCGCTGGTAGCCAAAAAGCTGTTCGGCGGCGGCATTGAACTCGCCGATGCCGCGCTCCTCTGACAGCGTGACAATCCCGTCGGGAGCGGCCTCCAAAATCGCCCGCGTATGCGCCTCCTGACGCTGGACCTCGCCCAGCGCCCAGTCTTTAAAGCGCTGCGACGACAGCATCAGCAACATGACCGTCAAGAACATCCCGACAATCAGGATCATCTCAAACAGGACCTCCGTGGTACTGACCACAATTTCGCCGCCTTCGGCCCCGGAGATAATCGACAGATAAAAATAGGCGGTGGCCCCCGACATCAACACCAGCCAGGTCAACGCCGTGCGCCGGCCGGCCAGCAGCGCAATGAGCACCACGTAGACGACCTGCCACAGAAGCACCGCCGGGCCCAGAATTTCCTGGGACGCCACAAAGACAAAGAGACCGCAGCCACAAAAGCTCATCCAGTTGGCCTGGACCACAAACGACGCTCCCCGGCGCATCAACAGCGGGGTGATGGCCACTCCCAGACTGGCCAACACGGTGACGATCACAATCGGCATATGAGCCGTCAGAAAGTAGACCACCACTCCGTAGGACGGACCGATACAGCCGATCAACAGCGCAATGGCCACCACCACGCGGGCCCGAAAATGCTGCTCCGGGTCATCGCCGAAGTCCTCGGGCAAAAACCGTGCCGTAATGCGCTCCAGCAAACTGTTGTCCGCGTCATTTGCTATCGCCGGTGCAGCCATCGCATTCCCTCCATATTATCCCGTTCAATCCACTGATCGAGGCCCCGAACTCATGGGCCCAGCCCCGATGGAAATGGGGAATCAAAGAATGTTACATATTCAAGTGCGCAGTCCGATAGGGGCCGCCGAGGCTCGGCGGCCCCTATCGGACCCCGGTGGTTGTGTATTACTTCAAAATCTCATCTAGGTTTTGGTGGGGAAGCCCCCGCTCAAAACGGATTCGATCGTAGGCCTTAAAGGGCTCCAAAAAGGCCGGTTCCCGCAGCGGATAAACCGCACATTTGCGATACCGCCCCGGCGCCGCAGACAGAATCCCGTTGACCGCTCGTCGTCCGGCCTCGTTGGCGGACTCCATCGTCGCCAGATCGGCGTGGGTGCGAACGTAGTCCGAGGCCAGAAACATATTGTCGATGTTCAGCGATGCCCGCGGCCGATCCGTCAGGGAACCGACGGTATTTAATAGCAGTGGTTCCGTATTGCGGGTCGGTTCCCCGTCCTCGATGACAATCGTCGGTGACAAAAACCAGTCGACGACCGTCGCCTCTTCGATCTTACGCCGATCCGCTTTGTCCATGCGTTTGAGCATCTGCGTCCAGACCTCTTCTTCGATCTCTTCGGCCGTGCACTCTCGGGCCGGCTTGCCAAAGACCTCGCCCGGCGTATTCCAGTCCGAGATACAAAACGATAGAAAGCCGCGGACGTTTCCGGCGCCGTACTTCGACATGTCGACGTCGTCCCAGAATTGATGCTCGAAGATCGCCGTCAGCGCCCAGGGGGAGTCCACAAAGAGCATATGCCCCCGATTGATCTGGAGGTCCTCCTCAAAGAAGTACTGGATGCCATTCATCCATCCGGTCTGGAGTTTGTCGATGTTGCGAAGCGACGGCGCCGCCTCCTTGATATCGTCGTCGACGAGTTTGACCATCGCCTCCACGGGCAGCGCAAAGAGGTAGTGGTCGCCGGTAGCCGTCCAGTCCTTGCCGTCGAGATCGATGTCGACGCCGGTGATCTTTTGACCATCAAAATTAATGGCCTCCACGTTGGCGTTGTTGTGAAAAGTCACGCCCAGCTGTTCGAGATAGTTGACCCAGGGGTCGATCCAGGCCTCCGTCGTCGGTGCATCGAGGATCCGATTGACGTTCTCAAAGGGCTTGAGCATCCCCTGGAGGAGCTGAAAATAGATCTTGGCCACCGTCCGCGTACTGCTGACCTCGGCTTTCATCGCCACCAGATCCCGGGTCAGACCGACGGCCAGAAACGATTTGTACTCTTCGGACATCCGATCGGCCTCGATGAAATCCCACCACGTGACGTAGTCGAATTCCTGGTCGCGCCGCTCTTTACAACTGGTCAGAAACGTCCAGATGCGACTGGCGAAAAACCACAATTCCTCGGGCGGAATATTGGCGTCGTTTCGCACAAAGAGCTGATACAGCGCTTCCCAGTCGCCGACTTCCTGTGGGAAATTCATGGGCAACACCACCCCGGCGTCGTGGCCGACTCCGGCCAGCATCTCGTGGGTCGCCACAAGATTGTCGTAGACGCCCTGCGGATTGTCGCCGTAGGGACTGCGCTGTAGGGTATCGAAGGTGTTTCGATAAAAGCTCGGGAAGAAGCGAAATCCGTGTTCCCCCGGAAGCGGCTTGCGGTTACCCGTCGCCGAATCGGGAACATCGATACTGCGCGCCTTGCCGCCGAATTTCGACAATCGATCGTAGACATCGACGTCAAAACCTCGCTCCGCCAGTTCCTGAGCGGCACTCAATCCCGCCACGCCACCACCGAGTAAAACTACTTTCTTCTTCATATTTGCACCGTTGTCACGCGGCCTCATGCCGCGAATTTACATCCAGTAAAGCTTATACCGAAACTGCATTTATTGACGCAGCGCATTATAACGTCTTGAGCCGAAGTTGACGGTAGCAGTTTGCAACTTCGAGATTGTGCTGGGCAAGGCGCGGCGACGAGGCGATGCCGGAGGCATCGTCGAGCGAGCCGCAACGCAGAACCAGCGCGGTCTCGACGCGTCAGATGCACCGTCCACGAGTGCTCAAGGCGTAGTATGCATTCCGTGACGGCTCTGTCTATACCGTCGACAAGGCGTCGTGTAGCCGCACTGACACCGGAGGACTGCGCGAACCGGAGTCGCTGTCGGTGGCTGCAAACCGAGCTCCGCCCGACTTCCTGTCAATTATCGTGCAGAATTTTTCCCAGAATCTGCAATTTCTGTCAATACACCGTCGACGTCGACCGACGGAACGAACCCCCAATTCCGCCTGCGGCGTTTATGGGTTTTCCCGCCACACCCGCCGGCTCCCTAAAAACACTATTACGCCGCTGGCGTAATGCC
>CAYUPT010000140.1:0-8539 GCA_964446725.1 uncultured Bradymonadales bacterium
GTCTGGAATCGGGGCGCTCGGTTTACGACGGACGCATGAATTTCCGAGCCGGCACCGACTTATTTGGTTTCGGCTCCGGACTTGTCGGTGCCGACGACGACGGCATCACCCGCCGCTACCCGTACTCCGGCACTGAGATGAGGCACCGCTCCTTTGACGAATCCGGCGGCGCCGGCGCCTATTACGCCACCGACGAGGAGCGCCTCTTCTTTGTCGCCGGCAGCGATCACACCGTTCTGGAGGCCTGGGATGTGGCGACACTGGACCAGATCTGGCGCGCCGAACTCAACGCCGTTCCCACCCGTCGCTACCAGACGACAGTAGCCGAGAAGGAGCTGGTATTTCCCCTCGTCGACGACCGTCTTCTGGGTCTGGATGTCACCTCCGGCGAATTGCGCATGGCCTTTTTGGTCGGCGATGATCATCCGAAGATCGCCGCCGACGACAATGATCTGTACATTCTGCTTCGGCGCGACGACGAAGGACCGCTACTCTATTCCGTCAGCGCCGACGACGGAGCCGTACAGTGGGTCGCCGACGCCCCGGCCGGCAGTCGTGACATCGTCCACAGCGGCGATGGCCTGATGACGCGAAGTGTCCGCACCGTCCGCCGATTGACAATCGACGACGACCAACTCCGCGCCGAAGAGCAAGGCCATGAGTGAATCGTCCAACCAGCAGTCGGACTCCGACGACGCCGGCTGGCTGGAGCCGATGCTGGCCTTCGCCGGCGTCGTCGCCGTGCTGGCCGGGCTGTCGGGACTCGCCGGTCTCTGGGCGCCACTGGGCGACCACATCCTGGCCGTGGCGGCCGTCGTCTTTATCGGCGTCCCCTTTGTCATTCTCGCCCGGCGCGGCGCCGATTTTAAACGCTACGGCATCGATCTGGAGCGCATTCCACTGCGCCATGTAGGCCTGGGACTGGCGGTATCACTGGCCATCGTTCCCCTCTATGCGGCGGGCCACCACCTGTGGGAGACCGCCGTCGAAGAGCGTCAATTCGAGCCGTCGCTCGACAATTATCGCCAGTGGTCCGTCGATCTGGATGCACCGTCGATCGCCGACGCCGGCCGCGAATCACTGCAGGTCCGGACCTTTTCGGACCATCTGCACATCGAGTGGGCGAATCCAACGACCCCGGAGCCGACGCTTGCCATCGAGGCCGATCGCCCCTTTCGGTGGCACCACAACTCCGGGATTTCCATCCGCCATCACGAGGCCCCGGACGAAGGCGGCGGTATCGATACCCCGATGATGGGCGTCGACACCGAGCCCGCGAAGTCCTGGCGCGCCGCCCCGACATCCAAGGGAGGCGACGGCCATCTGGTGATCTCATCGCGGCCCTCCGACGGGCCGACCCCGCAAACGCTACAACTCGATCTACAACGGCCCGACAGCGCCGCCGGGCCCGAGGTCTTCGTCGGCACCTCGCGCCAGGACGCCGACAAACCCATCGAATTGCAGCGCAACTACTGGTGGCTGATCATCTGGGGACTCAGTCACCTGGTATTGGTGGCGCTGCCCGAGGAGTATTTTTATCGAGGCTATCTCCAGACTCGGCTCCACGACCTGCTGGAAGCCGGCGACAACCTCGAAGACGGTGAACACGGCGGGGACAACGTCGAAGCGGCGACATTTCTCGGCTTTAGCCGCGCCAACTGGGCGACCAGCGCCCTATTTGCCATCGGCCATATCTTGATCCCCATCGGAGGAAGTATCTCGCTTGGTCGCGGCGCCGTCTTTTTTCCGTCCCTGCTATTCGGCTGGCTCCGCGAGCGGACGGGCTCCATTATCGCGCCCACCGTCTTTCATGCCGCCGCCAATATGATGGTCCTCGTCGTCGCCGTTCACTATTTTTGAGCCGTCGTGCTTGCACGGCAGCCCAGCCCGGTGTCAAACTCGCAGCGGAATCGATTTCCCCATCTAAACCCGACATCGACAGCCATGACGAATATCCTCGACTCCTCATCGGCGGCAGACCAAGAGCGGCTTCGCGAGATCCTGGAGCGCACCGGCACCGGGCTACGCGAAGACCTCGACGATCTGCGCGACGAATTGGTCGATGAGCTCGAGCGCTTTGAGCCTCGCATCCGACAGATGGCCCGCGACCTTCCGGGCTGGCTCGATGTTCCCGGCACATCGCTACGGGCGCCCTTCAAGCTGACGGAACCGACGCGCCTGGAGGGAACGCTCATCGGACCGCGGACGGTGGCCGTCGTCGCCGGCGATCTGGAAAACTTTCTCGTGGAATGGATCGGCGACACAGGCGATATTCCGGCCTGGGATCGACGCCGTGATTCGGAAGCCGTGGAACGGCTCTTCGGCGACCTTCAGGACCTGCACGAACTCAATGCAGAGGCCATCGACGCCGTCGAAGAACTCGCCGATGATGGCCCGCTACAGCTGGAGCAGATTCTGGAGTCCATCGTCTTCGAGCTCGAATCGCGCCGCGAAACCGATGTGGAGGCCCTGGAATCCATGATTCAGGATGGCGACGTCGATCCCGGTCGCAATGCCCGCGCCGAAATCGCCGAATTGTGGGAAGAGCAGCGCCAGCGCGTCGACAACCTCCAAAAGATCTGGGACGACCTGCTCAATCTCCATCACGAAGGCGTCACCCGCACCCTCGACGGCCTCGACGAACTCCAGGAGTTGCTCGATCGAACCGTCCACGGGATTCGAGGCGCCGGGATCGGCACGCCAGCGCTGGCAAGAAAGCTGGAGACCAGTGGCGAAGGGCCAACCGAAGAGTTCAGCGCCGGCGATATCGCAGACTCCGAAGACGAAGAACACTCCGATCGCCGCGAAGAGGCCGACGGCGACGCGACGCCCGATAAGTCGGCGGCGTCCAACCGCTTTGTGCGCGATTCCGCCGACACCGATAGCGATGGCGATGGCGACGGTGACAACGCCGAAGCTCGCAGCGAATCAGATACCATCGTCGACGACGACGTCGATGGCGATCTCAACGATCTCGATGGCGAAGAACGCGGCGACGATGTCGATGACGTCGACGCATCTTCCGACGATGAAAACCGCTCGACGACACCACCTAAAAAAGCGGCGGCGGAAACCTCCGAAAACGATGCTGATACGCCGGATGACGACGTCTCCGACGAGATATCGGAGACCACCGAAAGCGATGAAACACAACAGTCCCTGGGACAGACCGTCGATCTCTTCGAGGGAACCGACGACGACCATCACCGAGAGACGATTCCCGATTCGTCGAGAGCCGCCGAAACGGCCCCCATCTCCACGGCCGGCAGCGATAGCGGTGAGACTACGGAGGTGGCGAAAGAACCGCCTGGAGACGCCGACAACAAGCTGAACGACGAATCTCGACAGCAGCCCGCGGACACCACGCAGCCCTCCGAAGGCAATGGGGCCCCGACCGTCGATATCGGCCCGGAGACGGCGGAGTCCGTCGGCGATCCAGCGCCCGAATCAAAGACCGGCGCCGACACCGTTGGCAATGACAAAAGTAGCGCTTCCGCCGCTCCACCACAGATTGACGAAGATCCGGAAAACTCCGCCGACCGCGCCGAGCCCCGCCATCCGGCGAGTACACCGGACCAGGGCGATGCATCCGACGACTCCGACGGCGACCACAAGGTGCGCGTGCGGACATTTCGCGTCCGCCAGGGCTGGCAGACCGTCGGTGTCGACGAGGTGGCGGCCACCATCGGCCCCCCCGGACTCTTTGTCGCCGCCCTGCTCGTGATGTGCATCCTCTCGCTATTCGGGCTCGCCCCCAATCCCATGACCAGCTGGGACTGGGCACTGCCGGCGAGCTTTGGCGCCATGCTTTTGCTCGTCGCACTCCCCGTTCTGGCGCGCTGGCGACCGATGTGGGATGACACGGACTTTCAATTGATTCGGCGCGGACCAATCGAAGACGAGGTCGACCTCCAGATCACCGCCGATGACCAGTTATGTCTGGACCGAACGACCTGGGATATTCGCGATATCAGTCCCGCCCGGCTGCGCCGGTGGGACTCCCCGGAAAGCCAGGCCCGAGGCTGGCTGTTGACCATCGATCCCCCCTACCACAGCCCGGTCCATCTGATGAGCGTCGCCGGCGACAACACCGACTGGCAGCAATCCAACGCCGATCAGACCACTCCTCCCGACGACGCCTGGCAGCTTCCTCCGGACGAATTTCTCACCATCCGACGCGCGCTGGACGTCGACGACGCTTCGCCTCATGCATAGCTCTCCTGAGCGCCGCTTCGCTTCCTAAACGCCCGCACCGTAGCGCGCATATAGACCCATCCGGCGACCCCGCCGTAGGCGAGATGGGCGACGATACCCACCCAGTTTCGGGCCTCGGCAAACCAGGGATAGAGACCGGAAAATAAATAGAAATTCACCCCGTACAACAGCAGCCCAAACCCCAGGCCGATACCGGTCGAGACCAGCGCCGACTGACCTCTGATGATCATCCCCAGCGCGAAGGCATAGATAATCGACAGGCCGAAGTGGACGACCAGCGCCGTCAACGCGATGCCGACCTCCAGTGTCGCCGGCGGTGCCAGCGCCTGGGGCCCGAGCAAGACGGCGGCGATCATGCGCACCGGCTCCCAGACCCCGAGTCCCAAAAGCGGCGCCAGCGCCAACTGAAGCGCCAAAAATGCAACGCCGCCGGTGACGCCGGCCAACAACGCGGCGCTTGTGTCAAAGGACTCCACATAGGGCTCGGTGTTGCGTGTCGTCTGCGCCATGTTGCCTCCTGCTTATCGCCGAAGCACAGGCCATGCTTCCTGCAAAATTCGCGGTATTGCCGCTCCGATGAGCATTGGGGACCAAACGTAGTCAACAACGAGCCGGACCAAAAAAGGATCGCCCCCAAGAAGCGCAAAAAGCGCCTCCGGAAACTCCGGAGACGCCCAGTTGCTACCGGGAGTTCAATCCAGGGGTTATTCGTTCCACTTGCCGGCGAGGAGCTTTTGGGCCTCTTCTTTATGCTCCGTCTCATCGGCGATCATGTCGCCGAGTTTGGCGGCCAACCCGTAATCACCGTAGGCCTCGGCCTGTTTCATCCGCTTGACGTAGCGCTTGATGGTCTCGGCCTCGGCGTTCATGGCCGTCTCGACCATCTCGCGGGCATTCGTGGTGTATTCGACATCGGCCGCCGACGTCGCCGGAGTTCCGCCGAGGGCTGTGATCTTGTCGGCCAGAAAGCGAGCGTGCTGGAGTTCGTCGGCGACTTCGGCCTCAAAGAAGCTGCTCAACTCGTTGCGATGGACCCCCGATACGGCCGCCGCATAGGTATTGTACATGACGATGGCCTGATACTCGTGGGCCAGGTCCTTGTTCAGTCCCTCGATCAGGGTGCTTTTGTCGACATCTTCATGATTGTCATGATGGCTCATAATACGACCTCCGGGCAAACGGGTGGGTGGTGTTACGACTTGAAGTGATACCGGCGCCGAAGTTAAGCAGCAGCGCCCGAAAATCAACACCGCGATCGCCCGGGCCGGCGGTTCGGTCTCCGCTCTCCGCTCTCGACGGACAGAGCCTTACCCGCGCCGCGTGGCCTCCGGGATAAACGGTGGCAGCGGCACATCCAGGGTCTCACAGATCGCGCGCAGCATCTCGACCTCCTCGACGACGACCTGACCATCGCCCATCACGCAGTAGGCACAGGCGTCGACAAATACCTTTTTGATCTTCGGAGAGGCCACCGACAGCCGCTCCATGGCGGCCCCGACGGATTCAAACCTCCAGTCGTCGCGCGACAGAAACTCCACATCTCCGCCGATCTTTTTGGGCAGCCGCTGTACTCCCTCGTCAAAGGCCATCGTCGCTGTATTCAGATCGTCGTGGCCCACATAAGCCAGTGCACTGAGGACGAGCTCGATATCCCGGCGGGCCTTCGAGATCGAGCGATTCTGCACCGAGCTTCGGTCGGCGTCGTAAATGGCAATTTCGAGGCGATGCAACAATACGCGCTCCAGGACAAATTCGTGAAACGACACCCTGTCGTCGGCCTGAATCAACCGATCGACCATGGCCGAAAACTCCTGGAATTGCTCTTTGGTCATCCGTCGCAACGTCGGCACCAGAAGGTCCATCAGCGGCAGGCGAAATTCGTCGTCGAGCCTGGAGACGGCGGTCCACAATTTCCGGGATTCTTCGACGACTCCCGGATCGGCGTAGCGCTGGAGGCTCTCGCCCTGTTTTTGGCGCTCTGCCGGCTCGTCGTCCAACAACAGGGTGTACACAATCGCCATCGCCCCCATCAGACTGCTTCGAGCCTCCATTAAGGGGCGCGGAATCTCATCGAGGAGTGTCGAGCAGTAGACCAGGCGCTGCGGAGAGGTCTCGCCGACGGCATTGACGACGTCATCGGCCTGCATGTCGTAATCGAGTTGACGGTCCGGTGTCGACCATTCATTGCCGCCGCGCGGCTGCGCAGCTGCGCTACCGCCTCCGCGCTGCTGGGCTGCTGCACCACCGCCGCCCGACGCCCCAGCTCCGGCGGCCAACCCACTGGTGGCAGCCGACGCCCCGCGCTCACTTCCGAGCTGTGCTCGTTTGGTATCGGCCCCCAGTCGCTTGAAGCCCCGATCGGGATTGAACGACGGGTCGATGGCCTTGATCCGCTCCTCAAGCGGCGGGTGGGTCGACATCATCTGACCGGTCAACTTACTGAGCGTGCCGCGAGACGACGACTTCTCAAAGCACATATGACTGACCTCTTCGGCCTGCTCGGACTGAAGCTGGGAGCCGTGCTCAAATCCACCGATCTTTTTGAGCGCCCCGGCCAGCCCCTCGGGATTGCGGGTAAATTGAACGGCCGCCGAATCGGCCAGGTATTCTCGCTGTCGACTGACGGCGCTTTTGATGAGGCGCCCGCACAGCACTCCGGCCAGGCCAAAAATCATCATGATCAAGCCGATGGCCAGTATCGCCGCCGCCCCCTTGTTATTGCCGCTGCTGCTTCGGCGCCGTCGGCCACCGGTGGCGTGCAGCATAATCCGACCCGTCATATACATCAGCAAAATTCCGTGGACGATGCCGATAAGTCGGATATTCAGGCGCATATCGCCGTTGAGAATATGACTGAATTCGTGAGCAATGACGCCCTGCAATTCGTCTCGGGTCAGTTGCTCGAGCCCCCCGCGGGTGACGGCGACGGCGGCGTCATTCATCGAAAACCCGGCGGCAAAGGCATTGATGCCCGGCTCGTTTTCCAGCACGTAGATGCGCGGAACGGGGACTCCCGATGCCAGTGCCATCTCCTCGACGACATTGACCAGCCGCCGCTCCAGCGGGTCGGAGGCCCCGGAGTCGACTTCGCGGCCTCCCAGTTCTTCGGCCACCGTCGCCCCTCCCTGTTTGAGGGCCGAGCTCTTCCAGAGACTGCCGATGGCGATAAATGCCGATGTGCAGATCAGCGCCAAAATCGCCAATTGCACATCGAAATACGCCCCCTGCTCGGCCTCCGCAAGCAGCGGCACAGCCTCCGGATTGAGCGCAATCCCCAGTGCCAGATACATCCCCGCCGAAAGCAGGACAATGGCCAGCGCAAACAAAAATATCAGCCAGCCTGTTTTTCGCCGCGCATCGTCTTGTCGCTCAAAAAAATCGGTCGTCGCCCGTTCACTCACAATTGACCTCGCCACACATCACATCACCGCTGTTACGACGACTTCTCAAATCGTTCCGGATTGTCGACTCAATCAAACGAGACTTCTACTGCCTCGCGCTCTTCCTGGGTGTCGACCTCAAAGAGCATGGCCTCCTCAAAGCCCATGGCCGCCGAAAACATGACAGCCGGAAATTTCTCGCGCGCCGTATTGTACTTGGTGACCGCGTCGTTAAAGGCCTGACGGGCAAAGGCGATGCGGTTTTCCGTGGAGGTCAGCTCTTCCATCAGATTTTGCATCGTCTCGTCGGATTTCAACTCCGGGTAATCCTCGCGAAGGGCAAAGAGATTGCCCAGCGACCCGGTCAGCGCCGCCTCGGCGCCCATCAGATTTTGCATCGCCTCTGGATCGTCGGGATTCTGGGCGGCCTTCTCACTGGCCTGTTTGGCCTGGTTGCGGGCCTCGATGACACCGACGAGTGTCTCCTTTTCGTGCTCCATAAAGGATTTCGCCGTCTCCACCAGATTGGGAATCAGATCGTAGCGCCGCTTGAGCTGGACGTCGATCTGGGAGAATGCGTTTTTGAATCGATTGCGCAATTTGACGAGTCGGTTGTAGATGGCGACACCGAACATCACCAATGCGCCGAGGACGACAAAAAACAAGATTGCCACGATGATGATCAATTCCATTACTACCTCTCCAGTGTTGACGTAATTAAACGCCGAAATCGGGCGACTCGGAAGGGGTTATCCTCCCGAAGATTCGGCGAATTGGCATCTCCTCGATCGCCTCGGAGCGTAGCCTTGCGGGGCGTATCGTGTCAAATCTCGCCAGACACCTCCCCGCGCCGCGGTGGAGGAGCTCTTCGAAGCTGTCAAAATAATGTCGGACCGAGTGAGGCCGAGAAGATTTTGCCGCAGTTTTCGATCGAAAGACGAGGC
>CAYUPT010000141.1:0-8526 GCA_964446725.1 uncultured Bradymonadales bacterium
CAGTACAGCCGTCCCTCCTCGCCCCATCCCTCGTCCCAGGCGCCGTAGACAATCACCGGTTGGTGCGCCGAAATACCGGCGCTTTCCAGCAAATCGTTGAGGCGATCATCGTCATCGACGAGGGCCCCGCTGGTATCGCCGTCGACAAATTGCTGCCAGTGCAAATTGGCGGCGCCGGCAATATGGCCCCGCTCAAATTGTTCGTCTTCGCGGGCATCGATGACGGCGGCACCGGCCTCGATTTTGGCTGCTGCATCATCGGCATCGACAAAGACATCGGTGCCCGTCCAGTCGCCACCGTAGGCCGGAAGCCCGACGGCGACAACGGCGGCGACGACCAGGGCGGACAGTGTCATTCGAAGATGGTTCATCGTAATTCTCCATGCGTTTTCGTCGTATGCTGTCGACCATTCCAATAAGCGCCGGCGACCGCCCGCCTCGCACAGGGGCAACGCGGGCGGCAAGCGCGGGCGCTAACGGTGGCCATCAGCGAATGTCATCGCCATTGACGATGTAGCCCTCGTCGAGTTCTCCGCTATCGACCTTCTCGGAGAGCACATTCCAGGAGGCGTCGTAGTTGACGGGTTCCGGATATCCCAGCGACTTCAACACGGCGTAGAAGTAGCCGCTGCGAACGCCGCTCTGGCAGTAGGGAATAGTCGGCGTACCGGGCTCAAAGCCGAGGTCTTCGAATTCGGCCCGAAGTTCGTCGGCATCGCGGACGGTGGCGTCCTCATCGAAGACGTCTTCCCAGTGGTAGTGGACGGCGCCGGCGACATGGCCACCGACGGGGTTGCCGCGCCGCTCGTGTTCGGGGGTGCCGTCGTCTTCGTAGTCGAAGTACTCCGCTTCCGTGCGATTGTCGATAATGACCGTATCACTGTCGCCATCATCGATGACCGCTTTGAGATCGTCGGTCGTCGCCAAGAGCTCGTCTCGGCGCTCGATTTCGAAATCCGTGGAAGCCGGTGTATTTTCGCCGGTCTGCAGCGCGTCGTAGTTGGCGTCGATCCAGTTCTGGAGTCCGCCGTCGACGAGATAGACATCGTCGTGTCCGACGTATTCGAGCGTCCAGAAGAGGTTTCCAGCCACCGAATCGCCTCCGGAGCCATCGCCGGCGCCGTAGACGATGACCTGACGGTCGGCCTCGACGCCGATATCCTGGATGTAATCCTGCAGCGTCTCATCGTCGTCCCACAACGTATCCTCGTCGTCGCGGTGGACTCCCCAGCTTCCGTGATAGGCCCCGGGGATATGTCCGTTGGTAAACTCCGTCGAATCCGGACGGGCATCGAGGATAATGGGATCGCTATTCTGTCTGAGAAATTCGAATTCATCGACGCTCAAAAAGACCTGCGCCTCACAAATCGCCTGTTCCTGCGAGCACGTCAACGGAGTCTCGACCTCTTCGAAGTCGCCACAGCCGACGGTGACCATCAGGGCAACGGCGGCAACGGTGGCAGGCGACAGGCGATGAAGCGCTATGTGTTGAAACTCTGGCATGATGGTCTGTCCGTTTGTTGGCCGGCGTGTCCACTGGCTCCGGTGGTCCGGTCGATCCAGCGCGACTGCCGAGCGATGTGGTACCAAAACTGCGGTACGGGCCCATCCGGTGGTCCGGTCGGGTCTACTTATGTGTTGCTGTCTCCGGCGTCATCGTCGTCGTGAAGTGCTACATCCCATCGCGTCTTTTCGCGCCGTTCGATCTCGACGATGCGTCCGTCATGGACAGTCACCTCGATGGACCCATAGGACAATTCGGCCAGGGCCTCGCCGACGCGCTCAAGGGCGATATCGCGGATGCCTTGTCGTTGCCGGGATTTTTCTGAATCGGGCATCAAATCACTCCTCGATGACAATCCCTACCAAATCGGTAGGATTTACCGGTGACCTAAACCCTACAAAACCGATAGGGATTAATCAAGTTTTGTTTAGAAGACCCCAGGAATCGCCAAAATACGGCGCCATTATTGCCTCATAGACAGCTCTTAACGCGACCTTCTTCCCCCTGTGAATGACGATTCAACTTGCCGGGAGCCGGTGGATTGCGTTATTGTTCACGGCGAATTGCTTCGATCATTGTGGAGGCTCGATGACCCTGACGCGTCAACAGATGTGGAATGAACTCGGAACGCCGGTCGACCTTCTGGTCATCGGTGGCGGAATCAACGGTGCTGGAATCGCTCGCGATGCCGCATTGCGCGGACTCGACGTCGCTCTCGTCGAAGCTCGCGATCTGGCCTACGGGACCAGTTCGCGCTCCTCGAAACTGGTCCACGGCGGACTGCGATACCTCGAGCAACTGGAATTCGGACTGGTCTTTGAGGCCGTCAGCGAACGACGGATCTTGATGGATATCGCCCCTCATCTGGTGCGTCCGCTGGGCTTTATCTTCCCGGTCTACAGCGATTCCCGCCAGAATTTGACGATGATCAACACCGGGCTGTGGCTGTACGAAGGCCTGTCGCTATTCCGATCGCCGAAACGGCATCGGCGCTTAAAACCCGATGAGATCCAGGACATCGAACCGGCACTGACCACCGAGCAACTCAAGGGCGCACCGCTGTACTACGATTGCTCCACCGACGATGCCCGGTTGACCCTGGAGAGTGCCGTCGACGCCGCAGAACACGGAGCGACGATCGCCACCTGGGCGCGGGCCCAGTCCTTTTTGCGCGATGACAGCGGTCGGATCACCGGCGCCGTCGTCGAAGATACCCTGGGCGACCAGGGTCAAAAGGAGATCCGCGCCAACGCCGTCATCAATGCCACCGGCCCCTGGGTCGACCGCACCCGCGAGCAGAGCGGCGACGCCACAAGAAAACTGCTCCGGCCGACCAAAGGGGTTCACATCGTCGTCGACCGCAAACGACTCCCTGTCCAGAATGCGGTCGTCTGCTTTCATCCCGATGACGAGCGGATCCTATTTGCCATCCCCTGGGGTGGACGGACCTATCTGGGGACCACGGATACCGATTACGACGGCGATCCGGGAGACGTCAAAGCCAGCGCATCCGATGTCGATTACCTTATTGATGCGGCCAACGACTACTTTCCGGGATCTCGACTGGAGGCCGATGATGTCATCTCCACCTGGGCGGGACTCCGTCCGTTGATGGCTCCCGCCGGCGGGCAAGAAGAAGAGATTTCGGCAAGTGACGTCAGCCGCGAACACCAGATCATCGTCGACCAGAGCGGACTTATCACCATTGCCGGCGGCAAATTGACAACCTATCGAAGAATGAGCGCCGAAGTCGTCGACAAAGCCGTAGATATGCTCCGGCTCTCCGATAAATTACCGTCTGATATGCAGGAACCGAAAACCGATCGCCGACCACTTCCCGGGGCCCGAGGTTGGCCGGAGGGCGATGACGAGAGCGTCTTTCGCGATCTGCGGGAGCGAACGGTGGAAGCCAGTGCGGAGCATCTCGACGAGAGCACGGCCGGTTTTCTGGTCTACAATTACGGAGTGCGAGCCCCGGAACTGGCGCGGCTGGTCGCCGATAAACCGGTACTCGGCGAGCCGATCTGCGAGGGCCGACCGGAGATCATGGCCCAGATCGACTGGGGCGTTAAAATGGAGCTGGCGGTCACCGTCACCGATATGCTCATGCAGAGAACCCAGATCTACTACCGGGGCAGTGACCAGGGGCTATCGGTGGTCCGACGCGTCGCCGAACACATGGGGGAATTGCTGGACTGGGACGACGAGATGGTCGACGAGCAGATTGCGCGCTACGAGCGCGACGTCGCCCACTCCCGCCAGTGGAGAGAGGAGTACGGTACCTGATTTGCTTCAACAGCCAGCGCTTACAGTGGCAGCTCCAGATCGAGTCCGAATTGCCAGGAGCGAAAACCACCAGCCGGCGCGTCTTCGCGATAATCGCGAGTCGACCACAGGGCCTCGGCAAAGGGGACGATGACCAGAGGCCGTTCATTGACGTAAAATAGGGCGTGACGGCTTTCGGCCCGAGCATCCACATCGTAGCGCCACTGCGGGCCGAGCCCGGCGAATTGACCGGTTCGGGCACGGAAGCGAAGGACATTGGAGTAGTCGCCATACAGGTGGACCTGGCCGAAGAGGCCCAGCGTGGCGCCCAACAGGGGATTCTGATCGTCGTAGACGTCGTAACGGACGCCGAGTCCGGCTTCGGCCACCAGGTGATGGACCTGTTCGGCATTCGAAAAGATCGGGATCAATGCCGAAGGAGTCAATTCGGCGGAGGCCCACAGATCCCGGCGTCCATCGTGAGTAAGCCGGGCGTCGATGCTCCATCCAATGCGATCGAGCAGGCCCTGGCGAAGTGGTCCGTAGACCTGGCGCAGACTGGCGTATTCCAGCAATACCAGGTCTATCTGAAGCGACGATAGCGCCATTCCGGTCGTCGGAATCGCCGCATCCAGTCCCAGAATCCGGGTTCCCAGGTTGCCGCGATAGCCACGACGGCGAATTTCGCCGAGCCGGTCCTCCATCATTGAATACGACAACCGCACCGACGGCCACCGTGTAACGTCGGGAAAGCCGGCGCCGATGCGAGTCCGATTTCGCCCCGATGGTCCCTTCGACAACTCGTCGATACGCTGTTGGCGCTCCCGGTAGTCGCGAGAGCGAGCCTCCAGATACTGGACGCCGCTCCAGTGGGGCATGTGGTCGTCGATCATCGATGACTGCACGTCGAGAATCGAGAAATAGGCCCGCTGGGTTTGCTCGTCGTATTCAATGACTTCCTGTTGGGCCGGCGTCAATTCGCCGTCGGGGGCCTCCGCGATCTGCCGGTGGTATTCGAGAGTCGTCTCATTGAAGGCCTCCCGGCGAGCCTCCATATCTTCTGTTCGATAGATTTCTCGCCGGCGCTGGAGGATATCTTCAATCGTCCGGGGTGCCTCCTCACCGCGGGCTGTGGCGTAGACCGATCGCCTCGCAAAGTGGGACATTTCGACGAAATAGCGCTCGATAAGGACGCTGTGATACAGAAAGTCAATGACCTCTTGGGCCAGCTCCGGTCGTTCGACAAGGAGCTCATCGAGAAGTAGCGCCACGTCGCGATACGCCTCGTTTCGGCGCTGAGGTTTCACGCTCTCCAGTTCATCGATCAGGTCCTGGAATCGACGGCGACGCTCGGAGTCCTCCTCCAATTCTTCGACCAGTTGGTCTCTCAACACGCGCCGCTGGAGCACCGATTCCTCGGCGACCTGTCGGTTACTCCGAAGGTCCTCGGGGCGCTTTTCGAGCAATCGCCGATCGGAGCCGGCATCGAGTTGTGGATTGTCGACCTCCGACAGTATGTCGAGAACGTCGGTGGGCATTACGATCGTGCCGTAGCGCTCCGGCATATCGACATCAATGGCCGGAGCCAGCAAGTCGAGCAAGAAGGAAGCACAATTATCCGATAAAAACAGATACGGATAGCGGATGCGCCGCTCCACCTCCCAGACCCGCTCCAATACGTGGCGGGACTGTTCGTCGCTTAACCGCAGTCGGTAGCGGCGAATATCGCGCTGCTGATACTGCAAAAAGAGTCGATCAATGCCGCGAAAGGTATTGAGCTCCAGAATCGACGGGAATCCACCCAGTAGCCCGCGAGTGATGTACTGGACGGGATCGACGTCGGTATCGGTGATGGCCCCGAATTGATAGACCGGCTCAAAGCCCTGGCTGTGGACCTGGTCGCCATCGCTGTAGCGCACGTGCAACAGAAGATGGCCGAATAGCGACTCCGGCTGGTCGGCTGTGGCATCGGCCAGAAGAATATCAAAGGCCTCGAGATCGTCGGGACGCGCCCAGTCTTCGAAGGCCGGACAGAGTACCTCACCCTCTCGCCGGGGAAGTGGTCGACGGGGTTCGGACCACTGGTCGTCGAGCTCGTGCAGCCAGCGGTTGAGCATCCGCCGACGCGTAAATTGTTGACAGGTTACCGTCTGGTCCGGATCGATCTCCTCGAGGCGCCGGGCACTTTCCTCATCGTCTTCGGCGCGCTCCAGCAGTAGATCTTCGGGACGCACGAAGAATTCTTCGGCAAAGGTCACCAGGTCCAGGCGCGAAGAACGCATGCCGAGATAGCGGCTAAACCCCCAGGGATCGCGATTGAGAGCCTGGACCCCGCCGTCGGGCCAGCCGTTGATGGCTCGCCACTGGCGTTGCCGGGACCACTGGAACTGCTCGTCGAGTTGAACCATCACCAGATGGACGACGGCGCGCCGCAGCTCGATGTCCCGCTGCTCATCGCTGCTCAGCATTCTCAGGCGCTCTACGGGACCTTCGCCACTTAGCGGAGCCTTGTCGTAGATAAAAAAGCGCTTGCCGTCGTCCGAAAAGGTCGGACAGGAGTCGTTGTACCGACCCATCGAAAACATGCATCTGCGCTCGATGTACTCCAACTCGATGGGACCGTCGACGGCATTCCACAAACGAGCGGGCATCGTCGACGCACCTCGCAGCACAGATCTCAGATCCGAGGATTCCCAGCGCTCGGCATCCATCACGCGCAGCCCGAACCGCGCCTGCAGCGCGTCGGCCAGTTCCACATTGGACATCCCCGAAATTTCCGTTGGTACATCGCCGGTATGGTCACCCGGTACAGCGTATTCGACCTCATCACCGGGGGCATTTTCGGCGGCCTCCGTCGCGCCGGCGACACCGGTTGTTCCCAGCACACTGAGAACGGTAATAGCCAGGAGGTGATGCGGCGAATTCACGGTAGAGAGGACCGGGATAGCTCGGAGACGATGCGACCTTCGGCGCGTTCAACCAAGGCCGGCGGTCGCAAACGAGTCAGTGCAGAGATTGTCGAACGGTGTCTCGTGGCCAACCGCCACAGCCGGTGGTCAGACCAATTCATCGATCATCGGCGGCAATTCAGAGGAGATAACGGGCATGCCGTCGTCTTTCGATAGAGCGCCCTGGGCTCCGGCGTCATCGGCCAGTTCCTCGAGTTCCTGTCGAGGGCGACCGGAGATGATGACAATCGGCGTATCTTCGAGGCCGTCGATAGCTCTCAATTCATCGAGCGTCGCTCCCTCGTCAACATCCGGCAAGTTGAGATCGGTAATGATAATATCCGGACGTTGCGCCGCAAATGCCTTCGCGGCGGGCTCGAAGCGCTCGTAACTGTCTACGTCGTGGCCCTCCTGTTCACAGACCATTGTCAGCATCTGCACAACCAGTGAGCTATCTTCAATGATTCCGACTGTAGCCATGAATTTGATCTCCTGTAGTCGCGAAGCTCTTTTGGCAGCCCGGCACGGCGTATCGATGAACCTTCGTCGCTGCCGCGCCGCTTACGGTGCCTCGAGCAATTGCTCAACTTCCTCTAAGAGCCTGCCACCGGCAATTTCGCCTTTAATGACGTATCGATCGACGCCGGCCTCGACGGCCTGCGCCATTTCGTCTTCGTCCTCCACACTGGTGAGCATGATGATCGGGAGGTCTTCAAATTTGTCGTGGCCCCGCACCGACTCCACCAGTTCGGTTCCGTTGACGTAGGGCATCTGCAGGTCGGTGATCAAGAGATCGAAGTCGTGTTGTTTGAGTTTTCGCCGCGCATCTTTGCCGTCGGTGGCCAGTATGATCTCAAAGGGTCCCTCGGACAATACAAATGCAATGGAGGCCGCCACCGTCTCGGTATCCTCGGCGACAAGAATGTGGCGTTTTCGCGCACTTTCGTCGCGCTCGACGACAGGGGCTACGGCCAGAAGCTCCTTGACCCGGGTGAGCAATTCGCCGCCGCCGATGGCCCCTTTGATGATATAATCGGTGGCCCCGGCCTCCATGCCCTTTTTGCGCTGGTCGGGGTGGTCGAGGCTGGTCAATAAGATCACCGGCAGTTCATCGATGCCATCGGTGGAACGAATCATGCGCGTCAGGGCGATGCCGTCCATACGCGGCATATCGACATCGGAGATCACGAGAGAAAATGCCTTGCGCTCTAACTTCTGCATCGCCTCCTCGCCGTTGGCAGCGACCTCGATGGGCACCTCCAATTCGGAGAGCACGAAGCCGACGCTGGCGGCAATCGTCTCGACGTCGTCGACGATCAAAATCGGCTGTTCCAAATCCGGTTTCGAAGCCGGCTCACTCCTCGATGGCTGCCGGGGTGGCGAATCGTCGTCAGGCTGGGGCGAGGCCGGGGATGGCGACTCTGTATC
Source organism: uncultured Bradymonadales bacterium (assembly GCA_964446725.1). GTDB lineage: Bacteria > Myxococcota_A > Bradymonadia > Bradymonadales > Bradymonadaceae > SLJM01. Next base: position 8,146 of record CAYUPT010000141.1, read on the forward strand.
GGCGGCCTTTTGAGACCCCGAGGTCGGTGAAATCTGGCGCTTTTGTTCGGCGTGGATGCGCCGCAACTCATCGATGATCGGTTCGCTCTGCTCTCTGTCGACGGCCGGTGGTTGGGCCTCGATGGCTTCTTCGAGCAATGCGTAGGCGCGAAGCAGCGTCTTGGTCGGCCAGTGCCGTTGTTCCGGCTCCAGCTTCTGGCCGGTATTGAGTAATTTTTCCATCTCGGAAGACAAGTCGGCGATGCCGTCGAGCCCCAACATGGCCGCACCACCGCGTATGGCATGGAGGTGATCGGCAGATTGCTCCAGGGCTTCCTCACTTCCGACCTCGCCAAAGATCCCCATCAGAGAAATTGACAGGCCCTGAATGCGGTTGCCGGC